>WGEI01000552.1 GCA_015492875.1 Anaerolineae bacterium
CATACAGTTTGACCTGTGGAAAAGCGCTGGCAACAGCCTGCGGTGTGTCATCTGAAGAAGCACTATCTACAACATAAACTGCGTGAGATAGCCCACTTTGTGCCAAATCATCGTATAAAGTTTTTAAGGCATTGAGCACCAATTCCCGCACATTCCAAGTAACGATGACAACAGCAAGGTCAAGCATCGGCAACTAGTTCCCCAACTGCGCCAAATTGACGCCCGTTTCGGCCATAAAATCACGCAACTCGGCAAAGGCCTCTACATTCACGGTATCAAGGTCATCCTGTCCTAAGAAGGGATAAAGTATCGCTGCTTTGTCTTCATCAGCGGCAATCGCTTCCAAGCCATTGATCAATGCAATTCGTGTGCCTAAGGGCACTTCAATGGGCATGGTCAAAATACCGTAAGGGAATGGGGCAGAAGTTGCCGCAACCCGAACCCCATCGCGAATAGCTTCATCATCAGCAATAAGCTGGTCTAAGGTGGCAGAAGCAATGCCAGTACCGGCGCAATCCCCTTCAATCACCGCTGTGATGAGGCTTTCCGTATCTTCATAATCGACGACACTGGCGAAATTATCAGGGTTGATGTCATTCGCTTCAAAAATCAAGAGTGGTAATAACCAACTATAGAAATCGGTGACGCCGAGACGGCAAAACGTGCGGGTGGGCAAAACGCTCAAGCGGTTTGAGCCAAAAGTGGCAGAGACAATCACCTGCCCACTATCGCCAATGCTTGGTTCGCCTTCTATATCACGCACAATGGCCAATACCGGGTCGCCGCAACCTTGCGCTTCTGCAGCGAGATAGGCAATACCATCAAGCCAGGCAGCAGTCACATCTTGACCAACGGATGAGCACAAAGCCGCCAACGCTTCGGCATAGCGCTCTACGAGCAAAATTTCGACAGCCACACCCGCTTCATCAAGGATAAGCTGTTGCAAAGCCTCAACCTGTTCTACTGCAGCCTCAGCATCAAAAGCCAGCAGCGCTATTTTGAGCGGATTTTCGGCAACACCCGGAGGAATTGCGGTTGGCACTAGTGGCAATGGTGTTGAAATTGGCGCGGGGGTATTTGTGGGAATAGGTGTCGGCCCACGATCTCGCGCAGGGCGGCAAGCAGCCAAGATAACAGTTAAGGATAGAAGCAATACAATATGATAACGTTTGATTGTGCCCATCATCATCCCTTTCACGGCAGATGAGTTCTGCACAAGTTTACCACGCACAGCCCTAAATGCGCTGCAAAATCATTCCCCATCAGGGGCAACAATTTCTACAGAGCGCAGGCCAACTACAGAATTGACCACTGCAACATCCTCATGAATGAGGCCAGCCCAACAGTTTTGCGGGTTGCGCGCTTTAATTTCTGTGAGGCGGATAGCCCCCCAGACGACGGCTCGCTCTCCCGGTGGCAAGTATTTGTAGATGTTGCCTGTTGAGGGGTCTTCTACTTCAATGAGTTGATCATCAGAAGCCACCGCCCAACGGTATGGATAGGATGTTGAAGAGGTATCACACTCAATCCCAACGCGCCATGCGCCAGATTCGTCATAGAAGCCTGTGGCCGCGGCAACTTGGTTTTGGTTATAGACAGTACCAGGGGCAGGCCCTGTAGTACGAATGGGCACATCGCCATAATTCTCTACCGTTAGCTTAAACACTAGCATATCCCCAAGCGGGACAGTGATGTCGGTAGAGATGAGTGTGGAAGGGTCAGAAGGCTCTGGAATTAACTCTCCCGGATGGTCTTCAGTGGTATAATAACGCTCATCATATGGCCAAACCTCGAAAACGACATCAACGCCAACAGCCTGCCGCAAGATTTCAGCACGAGGTTTGCCGCCTTGTGCAATAGTCACTTGGGAAGTGCGGCGAATGCGTTGGCCAACTGCATCTTGCGCAATCGCTACAACAGTATAAGTGCCGTCTGGCGGCGGGTCTGCGCCTAAATCTACCCCACCTTCATAATCAAAAATGTGCCGCCCTGCTTCATTGGGCTGCCGCCCTTCTTTACGGGCAGAGATGGGATAACGAACGCCTGCATCATCCAGTAAATACACCTGCAAATCAGCATCTTTTTCTAGGTACACGTGCACCTGCACACGGTCACTGATACTATCTTGGTTAGGCGTGAAAACAGGTGGTGAAATATCAAACACAGAGATAAGCGGCAACGGTGAATCGGCATCACGCACGGCGATAGTACCGCTACGCTCTTCAATCTCGCCGCTGTTTATGTCTTTAGCGATTAAGCGCCATGTGTAGACGCCATCGGGAATAAGCCGCCGCTCTACTTCGCCGGGGATGTCTTCTCCGGGCAGGGTATATCCATCGACCACCCCACTGAATTCTACGCGATAATCATCCGCGAAACGCGGCTCATCTTCTCGAAAGACAAAAACCGTACCATCTTCCGCCTCAAATAAGAGCGAAACTTCAGCCGTACGGGTAATGGTATATTCAAAGGTGGCTATATCTTTATCGCCATCGGCATTCGGTGTGATTTCATCTAGTGAAAAACCTGCCTCGACAATTAGCGGCAAATTCGGCTGAAGCATAGCTTTCCCAACCAATAAAACACCTGCTGTGACAACTAATGCAACAACTATCGTGAGCCAAACAGGAAAACGCATCATAATTTCTCCGACGAAACGGTATAGAGCGACACAAGTCTAGCTGGGGGGATGGCCAGCGGCAAGGTGGAATTGGAATTAATGAAAGGTGGCCTACGCTTTACATACGGTCACTCGCTAAGGTAAACTGAACCCACTCTGCATAGCCCCCATGCTGATACAATTGGATTAACGGGGAACAAAACGTGGCACAAACTTCTGGCATTGGTGATTTCACCAGCATTAAAAATGCACAACCTGATGAAAATGGAATTATTGAGCTGGTTGCCTTGCCACTACACAAGCAAGTCGTTTTTCCCGGCGTTATCAGCGCTTTGACGATTGCTTCTGCCATTGGCCAAGAAGCAGCCACTTATGCACAACAAACACGGGTTACACTGCTGGGCATCACACCCAAAGAAATGATAACAGGTCGTCTTGAACTTAAACACCTTGCTCCGATTGGAACGGAACTAGCAATAGGGCCATGTACCACGAGTGCTGATGGTCAAACGCTTTTTAGCCTGGTTGAGGGGCGGCGCAGGTTAAAGCCTGTAGAGATTATTCAGCAAGCGCCATTTTGGGTTATTAAAGCCAGCATTGCCAGTGAAACCATAGTCGACGCGGATAAAGCATCGGCATTACAACAAGCTGTCCTCGATTTATTCAGCCATCATGCAGATTTAAGCGATGAACTCAATCCCGAAATTATTGAGCATATTAAAGCAATTCAAAATCCCGCTCGGTTAACAGATACAATAGCCGCTATGCTTCCCCTGTCATTTGAAGAGCAGCAAGCTCTGCTAGAAGCAAAAACGGTCGATGAGCGCCTAGAGCAACTAGCGATGGCACTGGGGAAACTCGTCAACGAGCTGGAAATTCGCAAAGAGTTCAACAATCGCTTGCAGCAAGAAATGGTGCGCTCTCAACGCGAAGTTTACCTACGAGAGCAGATGCGGCTAATTCAATCGGAGTTGGGCGAGGGAGATATTTTTCAGCAAGAGATTAATGAATTATATGAGCGTATCACCAATACAGAGCTGCCGGAAAATGTGAGGAAGCAAGCCACGAAAGAAGTGGCGCGCCTTGCGATGATGCCGCCAATGGCCCCAGAAGTAAGTATCATTCGCACCTATCTCGATTGGTTATTAGACCTGCCTTGGCACACTTTTACCGAAGATAATCTTGATATTCAACATGTTCAAAGCGTCTTAGATACTGACCATTACGGTTTACCCAAAGTAAAAGAGCGCATTCTAGAGCATATTGCAGTCCGCAAGTTAGCGGGAGAGCGCATGAAAAGCCCTATCTTATGCTTTGTTGGCCCGCCGGGTGTGGGGAAAACGTCTATGGGGCGTAGTATAGCGCGGGCGCTCGGTAGAAAGTTCGTGCGCATCAGTCTCGGTGGTATCCGCGATGAATCTGAGATACGGGGGCACAGGCGTACTTATGTGGGTGCATTGCCCGGCAGAATTATTCAGGCGATTAGGCAAGCTGGAACGACCAATCCTGTTTTTATGCTCGATGAAATTGACAAGCTGGGAATGGATTTTCGTGGAGACCCATCAGCAGCTTTGTTAGAGGTTTTAGACCCCGAACAGAATAATGCTTTTTCTGACCACTATCTAGAAATTCCATTTGACCTCTCTAAAGTCATGTTCATCGCCACCGCCAATGATTTAGATACGCTCTCGGCAGCGCTGGAAGATAGGCTCGAAGTCATTGAGTTCAGTGGTTACACAGAAGAAGAAAAAATCGAGATTGCACGGCGGCATCTCATCCCCAAGCAAATAGCAGCGCATGGGTTAGATAAGCGCGGCGTTACATTCATCGAGGCGGTGCTAAAGAAGATGATACAGGAATATACCTATGAAGGTGGCGTGCGCAACTTAGAGCGTGAAATTGCCAATGTATGCCGCAAAATTGCGCGTCAGGTTGCGGAAGGCATTAAATATACCAAAAGAATCACGCCGAAAAAGGTAGAAACGTTTTTAGGTCCGCCCTATTTTTTGCCCAATCGGGTGAACCGCGAGAACAGCATTGGCATTGCAACCGGATTAGTTTGGACGACTGGCGGCGGAGATATTCAAACGATTGAAATATCCCTTGTGCCCGGCAAAGGCAACTTAACCTTAACCGGCCAACTAGGCGATGTTCTGCAAGAATCTGCCCAAGCAGCATATAGCTATATGCGTACCCGTGCCAACGACTTTGATGTGCCACATGATGACTTTGAAAACTACGATATTCACATTCACATGCCAGAGGGCGCTGTCCCTAAAGATGGGCCATCAGCAGGTATTACCTTAGCGGCGGCGATTATCTCAGCCTTCACCGAGCGCCCTATCCGTAGTGATTGGGCAATGACGGGTGAAATCACATTAAGGGGGCTTGTTTTGCCCGTTGGTGGTATAAAAGAGAAAGTTCTGGCAGCACGGCGTAATCACATCAAAAATGTGATTTTGCCAGCAGATAATAGAAAAGAACAGGTTGACATACCTAAAGAAGCACTAGATGACATGAACATTCTCTTCGTTGATAATATGCAACAAGTCATTGACACCGTATTAGAAGACGCTCCAGAGGAGCGCCAACGTGACCGCGAAGCACGTGAGCGCCAAATGAACGAGGCTGCCGAAGATGGTACAGCTGGGGTAGAAGAAGGGGCGGCAGATTCATGAGTATGACAGCAGAAGAGGTTATAAAGCTGATTCAACAGGGGCAAAATGAGTACGTCGCATGGTTAGCACCATCTGCACCTTTGCAAACTATTGCCGAAACGCTCTTGGCATTCGCTAACAGTCATGGTGGCACACTATTGCTTGGCCTCGATACTAAAGGCGAAGTCGTGGGTGTAGATGATACAGTTGAATATATCGATAAAGTGTTGCAAGCCTCTTTGATGCTCTCTCCGCAGCTGATTATTCCATTGCCGCAACTCTGTAAGCTACATGGCAAAACGATTGTCGTCACACAAATCCCTCGCGGGATGCCGCATGTCTATAGCTTAGAGGGGAGGTACTTATACCGAATAGCTCAAGAAAATGCGCCGCTCAGCCCCAGAAAATTGCGCCATTTAATGATTGAGCGCGGCGAACTCAGCTTTGAGATGCAAACCGCCCCTCATGCAGAGCTTGATGATATTGATTGGAGCAAAGCGGCAGAGTATGCGAAGCGGTTGGGGGCATTAGGCGATGGAGACATACAAACTATCCTTTTCAAACGCGGTTGTTTGGCGAAAGAAGGCAACGCATTATTCCCGACCAATGCCGGTATACTGCTTTTTGGTAAAGACCCACAACGCTTTGTGCAAGGCTCAGAAATTACCGCTGTGCGGTTTGCGGGTGAAACCATGAGCGACACCTTCAGCCGTCAAGACATCACCGGCACATTGCCAGAGCAAATCCGTAAAGCCGAGACTTTTCTAATCGATTATCTTCGTAAAGATGTCATGCTCAAAGACCGCATGGTGCGAGAGGAAAATTATGAATATCCACTGGAAGCGGTGCGGGAATTGGTCGTTAATGCTGTCGCCCATCGCGCCTATCATATCAGTGGTGATGGAATACGGTTATATATTTTCAGCAATCGCTTAGAAATCAATAGTCCTGGGGGACTACCCGGCCCCGTCACGGTCAATAACATCAAGGATGAACGCTTTTCGCGCAATCCTGCGATTGTGCAGGTACTATCGGATATGGGGTTTATCGAGCGGCTTGGGTATGGCGTAGACCGAGTTATAGAATTAATGCGTGAACATGGTCTACAAGCGCCATCATTTGAAGACCGCGCTAGTGGCTTCAAAGTGGTGCTTTATAACACTACAACCCAACAAGAGAGCACACAGTTACAGACACAACCAGCGATAAAACAAGAAGAGGCCACATTAGCATTTAATGGGGTATATAACGGGCAAGAAATTAACCCACGGCAAGAAACGGCGTTGATCCACCTACACCAAGTGGCCAACCAGCGTATTACTAACCGTGAATTCCAGCAACTATGCCCAGATGTGCATGCAGAAACGATTCGGCGTGACTTAGTTGACCTTGTCAACAAAGGCATTTTGAAAAAACTAGGGCAAAAGCGTGGCTCTTATTACGTTTTGGCACAACCCACTACGGAAATCGAGGAAAATGCAGAATAGGGTTATAATTGCCCTCTATCTCATATTATTCGCCATGATATTGGCGTCCTGTAGCCCTGCCCCTACTCCCCCAGAACCACGCATCAATGATTGCCAAACATGGGAGCAAAACACACAGGGCGTTATTGAATGTTTGATGTTCAATGGTGCTATTGTGGTTCAATCGCAAGGGGAACAAAGTGCGCTACATCTTGAAAAGACTATTATCACAATTGATGGCACATTGCACATTCAGGCGCAGGAAAATGTGATTGTTCTCTCATTGATAGAAGGCAGTGGGGTTATCAGTGCGGGAGAGAGCAGCAAGGTATTGGTTGAAGGGCAACAAACTACATTAGACTTAGAAACCGATACATTATCCGCAGCAGCCCCCACCCTTTACGATGCGCAAATACTCGTCAACGCTCCATTAGAAGAACTGCCCCGCCCGCTAGTAGCGCCAACGGTCATCATAGAAGCCACAGCAATCGTAGAAGCGACTAGTGAAGTTATTATCGAAACCATAGCGGCAACGGCTACTTCATGCGAAGTGCAGGAGGATTGGCCAGCAACTCATACTGTGCAACGGGGCGAAACGCTCTCTAGAATAGCCAATAGATATGGGGTCACATTAGAATTGTTACAGCAAGGCAATTGCCTGACCAATCCAGACCGAATTTATCCCGGTCAAACGCTTTATTTGCCGCCAAATGCTGACGCACCAACCCATACACCAGCAGCAACCTTCACCCCCAGCGCTGTTTTTCTTCGGGCAGACCGCACCACTTTATCAACAGGTGAGTGTACAACCATTCGTTGGGATGTTGATAATGTGGCAGAAGTGCTATTTGAAGGTCAATCTGTCGGTGAGCATGACGATATAGTGGTATGCCCACAGGAAAACACAACATATACGTTGGTGGTGACTTTGCCAGATGAAACAGAGAAAACCTATACCATCACAATAACCATTGCCCCTACCCCCACTCCGTAGGGTGAACATAGAATTTTAGCCCTTAATTGTCCACTCTCCAGCATGGTATGCTATCCACAATACGAAATTGAAGAAGCGAGCAGGTACATGATAAGAAAAACATTCCCAATTTTTCTTCTGCTAGCCCTTGTTGTCACGGCGTGCAATGCGGTTCAAGCGCCAACACCGACGCCCACCGCCACGCCAACGACAACGCCTACAGTGACAATTGCGCCTTCGCCCACAGCAACAGCGACGGCGACAGTGACGGCAACACTAACGCCAACAGCGACCAATACTCCCACAATTACACCAACGGCAACCATTAGCCCGACGCCAAGCATCACACCGATGCCAACAGTGGGCTTTGTGTTTGACCGTTGGAAACTCTTTGAAATTCCACCAGAAATTGCTGATGGGATTGAAAATCCATTGGTGGCTTATATCGTCAATAACGATAGTGTAACAGTTGAAAACCTGTCAACAGCCCAGCCATCTACTAATCGGCAAACGCTTTATTTCTCATCACCAGTAAGCGGCATTCGTTATCCTATTATGGAAATGACCGCTTCAACAGGCGACCAGGTTTATCTATCACGGACTGGCAACGCTGCGGCATATTTTGTCGATGACCCAGTTGGAGCAGATACTGGCCTCTATATATTAGATATGGAGTTGGGCTTCAGTGCGCGAATTTTACCCATCACTTCACTTGTCCAGCGGGGCTTTTTCAGCGAACCGCAATGGTCACCAAATGGCGAACAACTCGCTATTATGTTGGCCACAGGCTATGATATGGATATATATCTCATCCCGCGTGATGGTTCGTCATGGGTCAATATCACCCAGCATGGGGCGTACGATTTATGGCCACGCTGGTCACCAGATGGACGCTATCTAGCGTTTGTTTCTGATAGGGCGATTTGCCCTAGCTGGCGGCCTGAAGATGAAGGGGCATGTGATGCCACCATCACCCCGCCGCCAACAGGTGGCCATGTGTATATTATGGAAATGAGCACAGGCGAGATTACACGCATATCAGAAGGGGTTGCCACTGAACCACCACAGTGGATTAATGAGACCCTGCTCACGTATGCACAAACAGACCCAACCGACTTGCTTAATCCTGAACGGCGGTTACTTATCGCTGATATTAATACAGGTACAGTACGCGAAGCACGACAACAAAATGGCCCCGAAACGCCAATCAATGCGGCAGAAGCGTGGTCGCCCGATGGCAGTATGGTTTTGTTCCAAGATGGCACACAGAACAATCTCATCGTTTTGATGAATCTCGATGGGGAAATCATCGATACGTTAGATAATTACACCTTCCCGCGCTTCGGCATGTCAGCAGCGTGGTCACCTGACGGCAGCCGCATTGCTATTGGTGGCGCGAAAGGCCAATGCCCCTATGGTATTCTGGTGGTTGATGATGAACTTGACATTTGGTCTAATGGCCAAAATCCACCGCCAAGCATGTGTGACCCGGTTTATTCACCAGATAACCAATTCTTGGCCTTTACAGGCATCAACGCCCAAAGAGCCGATGGGGCGAGAAATATCTATGTAGCTTCAATTAACGGATTTGGCGCGGTAAACCTGACAGGTGATTTACGTGGGGAAGTCACTTTATTGGGTTGGGTGGGCAATCCATAAAACTTGTCCAAACAACCTGTAAAACGGTATATTTATGCTGCTTTTAGCGGGATGTAATAGCTTAATAGCTGTTACCACAAGCGAGTATGGAGAAAAGCAATGAGCCAACTGAAAGACAAAATTGCTGTAGTCACTGGGGCTAGTAGAGGCATTGGGCGCGGCATTGCCCTAGAGCTGGCCAATCGGGGCGCTACGGTCGTGGTGAATTACAATTCCAGCGCCGATGCTGCGAATGAAGTTGTGGAAACCATCAAAAGCAATGGGGGCGAAGCGCTCGCCGTACAAGCCGATGTTGCTGATGAAACACAAGCTGCCAATTTAATTAAGGCAACTACTGCTGCATATGGGCGTATCGATATTCTAGTGAATAATGCTGGCACTACGCGCGATAATGTCATCATGATGATGAAACCAGAAGATTTTGACTTTGTGCTCCGCACGAATTTGAGAAGTGCTTGGCTATGCGCTAAAGCGGCAATACGCGCCATGATGCGCAAACGGTATGGGCGTATCATCAACATCACCAGCATCAGCGGCATCATGGGGAATGCGGGACAATCCAATTACTCCGCCAGTAAAGCTGGCCTTATTGGTTTAACTAAATCATTGGCGCGAGAAGTCGCCGCGCGGAACATTACAGTGAATGCTGTGGCGCCGGGGTTCGTCCTCACGGATTTAACCAAAGATTTACCGGAAGATGTCACAAACCAGCTCAACGAACATATTCCTCTAGGGCGTTGGGGCACAATTGAAGATGTCGCCTATGCAACGGCCTTCCTCGCCTCAGACGAAGCCGCCTATATCACCGGGCATGTTCTGGTGGTCGATGGCGGTATGGCTATGTAAAGGCATAAAATGAGTTACGAAACTTTGCTGTATGAAGTGCGTGATGGGGTAGCGACAATCACACTCAATCGCCCTGATGTGTATAACGCCCTTATCAGCCAAATGTACGTTGAATTAGGAAAAGCATTTAAGGATGTTGCGCGCGATAAAACTGTACGCGCCGTCATTCTAACTGGGGCGGGCAAAGCTTTCTGTAGCGGGCAAGACCTCACCGAAATGCAAAGCTCTGGCAACATTGGGCAAATGG
>WGEI01000553.1 GCA_015492875.1 Anaerolineae bacterium
GGTGAACTGCCGCTATAACGGGATGAGCTGCCATAGCGCTTGGTCTTGTCCTCATCCTCTTCCCAATCATCGTCATCATCGTCGCTGTGAAAGGCACGGCGAGCAATGCTGCTGTAACGTGAACTGCCGCCATAACGGGATGGCCTGTTGTAACGTGAACTGCCGCCATAACGGGTTGAGCTGCCGTAGCGCTTAGCCGCATCCTCCTTCTTTCTGCGGTCATCTTTGTCATTTAATGACACAATTTCATTCGTTGACCATCTTAAATAAGAGCGCTTAGACTTGACGGACTGCCAATTTCTCTTCTTATCTAAAAACGCTTGCTGAGTTAGTCGTTGGCAATCATATTGAAGCATAAACCACTCTGTTGCCACAGTAACCCCATCGACGACAACGTAAATGGTATAGGCGACATCAGGTTCAAAGGTAAATTTCGCTGTGATAGTGACTATTTCACTTGCAAACACTCCTTCCTTCCCTCTAGAAACGCCCCGCTCTTCCCGACTGTTGACGACGGTTCTAAAAATTTCGTCTTGAATCTTGTCCTCACAATGAATTTCAACATCGAACGGCACACGCTTTTGGGCAAATTCCCCCGATAGGCGAAATTCAACCTTATATTTAAGGTTACGAGTAGATGAATACCTGCTTGAAAACTCATGCTGAATATCTATCAAGCGCAGGCCATAGGGCAATTGCGCCTTGCCTGCCTGTCTCCACGCTTTAATCGCGCGCTCTGTTGGCGTGTTGAAAATGTAATAGGAGACCTTGAGCCAAAAGTTCCACAAATCACCAAAGCTGGTAAAACTGATGAGTAGCGTGGAGAGGACGCCCAATATGAATATCATTAAACCACCATCGGGGACTTGGGCGTAGTATGTCACTGTTGCCAGCAACAAATAAACCACCAGCAAGCGCCAAAGAAAATCACGCCACCGTCTTTGTTTCATCATTTACCCCATTCACTATTACGCTTCAACTTCTATACGCACAAATAGCGCTGGAGTTGCACAAATCGGGGGATAAATTATTCGCTGCGCAACGCTTCCGCCACAGCTAGACGTGATAAGCGCCATGCCGGATACCCGCCCGCCAGCAAAGCGGCGATAAAGGCGATGGCGAACGCCATGATTAGGTCTTCTATACGGAGCTGCATTTGCATTGTCCAACCAAAAGAACGAACATTGACCACAACCACCAGCACCAGCGCCAACACAACGCCAATCGGCAGCGCCAGTAAGCCAGCAACCGCCCCCATCAAGCCCGTTTGTAAAAAGGTGAAGCGCCAGAGTTGGGCGGGCGTCATACCGTTGGCACGCATCACGCCAAACTCGCGGATATGCTCTAACTGTAGCGATAACAGCGCAGAGAGGATACCAATGAAGGCCACTAGAATAGCCAGCAATTGTAGGGCGGTAGTGATGGCAAAAGCGCGGTCGAAAATCTCTAGCGCGCCCAGCCGCAGGTCACGGTTTGACTGCACGATGAGGTTCGTGCCCGCTAGCGTCTCGCGCTCTAAGTGGTCAATAACTTCGCCCACAGCATAACCACGGCAACGGTGACGGCTAGCGCCGAGATATAGGGGTCATCAAAATAGCGGTCGTAGGTGGGGCGCAGCATGAAAATGCGCCCTTGATCGGTGGTATAGTCATAATAGACGCCCGCTACAGTGAAGGCTACAACGCCCTCATCGGTGAGAATGCGCAGCGTGTTGTTCTCTGGGGTAATCCCGCGATGGTAGGCAAACGGCTCGCTGACAAGGATTTGCCCCGCCTGTAAAGCGGCCATGTAATCGCCATCAGGGCGGTTTAGCCAGACAATCGGGCGTGTGCCGCCAGAATCATCACCATCGACAACTGAAGTGTTGGCGGGCGGCAAGTCTGGATAATCTGGGGTAATCAATTGCGTATCGCGCACGGTGGCGACATTCGCCACGCCTTCAACAGCGGCGAGGGCGTCTTTAAGCGCAGGGTCTAGATTAGCGGTGGCGCTAGAAGCGGTCATATTGGGCTGGGAGATATAAATATCAGCGAGGAGCGTATTATCAAGCCAATTGACAACCGTTGCGCGGAAGCTACTAATCATCACACTGACGCCAACAATGACGCTGACAGCAATCGTCAAGGCGGCGACGGCGATGGCGGTGCGGCTTAGTGAGCGGGAGACCGCGCGCGGCGCCATCCGCCCTAACACACCAAAAAGCGCTGTCGTGAACGGCACAACGGTTTGCATAAAGCCTACTAGCACAATTGGGGTAAACAAAGCACTTCCCACGATGATGCAAAAGAGCGCGGCGAAGCTGATGATCACGTCTTGCGTGGGGATTTGGAGCAACACGATGCCGACGAGGTTCATCGCAACAGCGAGGGCACTCATCACTGGCAACAGGCGGCGCGCGCCTTGTTCGTATTGAGAGCGGCGCATCACACCAGCGGGCATGGTACGGGTGGCTTCATAGCTGGGCACAAGGGCGGCGAAAAAGCTGGCCAAAATGCCAACCCCTATGCCCTTCAGTAGCGATACGGGATTGACGGCGACTTTTTGCACATTCACTGAGAAGTAAATATCGTTCACCACTTGAGAGACAAGCGCCACCGCGCCCCGTCCGAAAATCAAGCCCAGTGCCAGCCCCAAAATCGTGCCGATGATGCCCAACAATAGCGCCTCGCCGAGAATGAGGGCGAAAATCTGGCGGCGTGTTGTGCCCAACGAGCGCAAAATGCCAATCACAGGCCGCCGCTGCACAACGCTGAAGGTCACGGTGTTATATATAAGGAAAACGCCTACTACTAGCGCCAGTAAACTGAGCGCTTGCAGGTTGAGGTTGAAGGCTTCGGTCATCTGGTTGAGGGTGCTGCCCGCTTCATTTAGGGTGATGAGTTGGGTATTGGGCGGCAAGATGGCGCGGATTTGCGCCTCTAGCGCGGGGTCAGGCAGGATTAAGTCAATACGGCTGATAGCGCCCGCCTTGCCGATGAGCTGTTGGGCGCTGGCAATATCGGTGAGCAATAAATCATCAAGCGCTTCAGTGCTAGCGGAGTCCTCGCCTTTTAAGAGGCCAATAACGACAACGTCCGTCAAGCCTCCGTTGAGGCTCAGTGTGAGGGTATCGCCAATGGCAATGTTGAAGCGGTCGGCCAGCGTTTGCCCTAATAGGACGGTATTCGGCTCGGTGATGAAGCGGTTGAGGGCATCAAACGAGGCATTAGCCCCGCCTTCCGTTTCCACCACATTGAGATAATCCCGAAATGGCGGCTCGGCGAAAGGGTCTACCCCAAGCAGGCGCAAAGGCCTATCGCCCAAATCTGGGCTTTGGACATACCCCGTCACCAC
>WGEI01000554.1 GCA_015492875.1 Anaerolineae bacterium
CGCGCGCGTGATGTTGCTGCTATTGTGGTGCGTGGTGAAACGGATGTATCCGTTCTCTATACGGATAATCGCACAGCCTCTGCCACCTTGCGTCCGGGTGATAACCTCTTTGACGTGCTGGCGGCGTATGGCCTCACTGAGGCCGATTTCAGATCTTTCGAATACATTCCCCAACCGGGGGATAATAGCTTGAATTTCATTATGCAGTTGATGATTGCGGCCATTCCCACCTTGCTGATTGTGTGGCTGTTATGGCGCATGATGCGTTCGGTACGGGTGGGACAAGACCAAGCAATGAACTTCGGTCGTAGCCGCGCGCGCGTACAGCGCAATGTTGAGCGCCCCTCTGTGACCTTTGCCGATGTGGCTGGCGCAGATGAAGCCAAAGAAGAACTACGTGAGATTGTCGAATTTCTGAAAGAGCCGGAGAAGTTCATACGGCTCGGTGCGCGGGTGCCGAAGGGCGTGCTGATGGTTGGCCCGCCGGGTACGGGTAAAACGCTGATGGCTAGGGCAGTCGCTGGTGAAGCGGGTGTGCCCTTCTTCAGCATCAGCGGCTCGGAATTTGTGGAGATGTTCGTTGGCGTCGGCGCGAGCCGGGTACGAGATTTGTTTGACCGCGCTAAAGCAGAAGCTCCTGCGATTATTTTCGTCGATGAGATTGATGCTGTCGGGCGGCATCGTGGCGCTGGGCTAGGCGGCGGGCATGACGAACGTGAACAGACATTGAACCAAATTCTGGTGGAGATGGATGGCTTTGAGCAAGATACCAATATCATCGTCATTGCCGCCACCAACCGCCCAGATATTCTTGACCCGGCCCTATTGCGTCCGGGACGCTTTGACCGCAAGGTGGTGATGGATTCTCCCGATGTACGCGGGCGGCATGAAATTTTGAAAGTGCACGCCAAGGGCAAGCCCATGTCCGCCGATGTAGACCTAGAGGCTATTGCCAAAATCACGGCGGGCTTCAGCGGTGCAGACCTAGAAAACCTCATCAATGAAGCGGCTATTCTGGCAGCGCGGCGCAATAAAACGGCCATCGGTATGGGCGAGCTTCAAGAGAGTATGGAGCGCGTTGTCATGGGGCCAGAGCGCCGTAGCCGCGTCATCAGCCCACGTGAAAAACGGACGATTGCTTATCATGAATCTGGCCATGCGATTATGTTCCATGTGCTACCGCATACTAACCCGGTGCACAAAATTACGATTGTATCGCGCGGCGGTGCTGGTGGCTATGTGATGCCATTGCCAGAAAACGACACTATGTTGAAATCGCGGGCGCAGTTTGAAGATGAAATTGCGGCGGCGATGGGCGGGCGCGCAGCAGAGGAAATTGTCTTCGGGCAATTCACAACAGGCGCTAGCCACGACCTGCGGCAAGCCACTCGCATTGCGCGGGCGATGGTCACCCAATTTGGCATGAGTGATGTGCTTGGCCCACGCGCATATGGCCAACAAAATGGTGCTATCTTCTTAGGGCGTGAGCTGAGTGAACAACGCGACTATAGCGAGCACTATGCCGAAGAAATCGATAACGAAGTCAAGCGTATTCTGCAAACGGCCTACCAACGGGCGAAAAATACGCTGCTGGAATATCGCGATAAGATGGATGAGCTGGTGGCGGTGCTGCTAGAGCGGGAGACGCTAACAGCGGAGGAGTTCATCGAGATTATGGGCTTTGAGCCTGTGCGATTGGCAGAGGAAGAAGCCTAAATATAGCCAGAAATTGCAAGGGGCTGCCAAAACGGTAGCCCCTTTTTTATCCTCTATAACGTTGAAAAAGGAATGCAAGAGGTCGGGGCAGAACCGACCTCTCACACTGGCAGAGTGTTACTAAAGGGGGAAATCTACTTAACCAAAGCGTCCCGCGATGTAATCGGCTGTTTCTTCTTGGCGCGGTGCATTGAAGACCTGTGCCGTTTCGCCATATTCCACTAATTCGCCCCAACGTGTCTCTACGCCATTTTGGACAGCCTTACGGATGTTGAAAAACGCCGTATAATCTGAGACGCGTTGTGCCTGCTGCATATTATGCGTGACGATGACAATCGTATAGTGCTCTTGCAGCTCTCGCATCAGTTCTTCAATGCGCTGGGTGGCGATGGGGTCTAATGCCGAAGCGGGTTCATCCATCAAAATAACATCTGGCTCGACGGCGATGGCGCGGGCGATGCATAAACGCTGTTGCTGGCCGCCGGAAAGCGCAAGCCCGCTCTTATTCAAATCGCTTTTCACTTCATCCCATAAAGCAGCCTGCCGCAAACTGCGCTCTACAATTTGCATCAGGGTATTTCTATCCCGAATGCCCAATAAGCGCGGGGCATAAGCCACGTTATCGAAAATGCTCTTGGGGAATGGGTTCGGCTTCTGAAATACCATACCAATACGGCGGCGCACCTCTACGGGGTCAACATGTGGGGCATAAAGATTATGGCCGTTGTAGATAATTTCGCCCTCTACCCGCGCACCAGAAACAAGGTCGTTCATGCGGTTGATGCTGCGTAAGACGGTGCTTTTACCACAACCTGATGGGCCGATAAAAGCTGTGATTTTATTGCGGCGGATAGGCAACGAGACATTAGCAACAGCGCGGTAATCGCTGTAAAACACGCTGACATTCCGCAACTCGACGGCGAGGCCAGTCACGACGGATTTTGGGTTTAGGGGTTTCTGTACAGCAGCCATGTTTTAATGCCTCTTGCTAAAGCGATTACGTAGAATAATCGCGGTGGCGTTCAATAGGAGCATAAGTACAAGCAGGACGATAATCGCGGCAGCGGCGATATTGCGGAATTCGGCCTGCGGGCGGGTTGACCATTGCCAAATTTGAATGGGCAAAGCGGTGAATTTAGCAAATAGCCCATCTGGGTCAACGGCGATAAAGGTCGATGCGCCAACGACGATGAGCGGCGCGGTCTCCCCTATAGCGCGCGAGATAGCGAGAATTGTCCCCGTGAGAATGCCAGGGATGGCCGTCGGCAAAATGGTACGCCAAATAGTTTGCCATTGCGTTGCCCCTAGCCCATAGCTCGCCTCTCGATAGGACGCGGGCACAGCGCGAATCGCCTCTTGGGTGTTAATGATGATGATGGGCAAAATGAGTAGCGCTAGCGTTAAGGCAGCTGCCAAAATCGTGCGGCCATTGAGCGTCAGACGGCTATATTGGCGCAATTCATTGACCAGCGCGTTATATTGCTCTGGTGTCAATTGGGTGACAGTCACCGATTCATTCACCGCTTGCTCAAAGCGGTCTTGAGATGGCAACCCAAAATCTATCAGGCTGGGCTGGCGGAAACTGAAGAACGCCTCTACTAAGCGACGGAAATCAGCATCGGCCAAGCGTTGGTTTTCAACGGGCACGGCTAAGATATTCTCATCGGGTTCGGGCAGGGCGATATTGAGGAACGCGGCGGCAAAAGCAGCATATTGCCCCGCATCCATATTGGCGGTGAAGCGCGCTAACTCGTTTTCACTGAGCGCAGTAAGCACATTGTCAACCTCTAGTGTGGAGAGCTGTTCGCGCTCAAACCCCAATATCAGGGCGCGATAGCCCACATCTGGCAACACATCATAGCCTATGGCGCGACCAATGTTATAGGTGATACGAGCTTCCGTTTGCTGGGGCACATTGAAACCAAACAACGCCCCGCTGGTAATCGGCGCAAAAACACGCACTAAAATAGCTAAACCGAGAATGCCATAGATGATAGATGGCACACCTGCTAAATTGCGGATATTGGTCTCCATAACCCGATTGAACCAGTTATCGTTAGCATATTCCTCAAGATAGATGGCCGCGCCAACGCCAATGGGCAGTGAGATGAACAAGACCAGCACAATAATGTAAACCGTACCAAGAATGGCGGTACGAATGCCAGCATACTCTGGAAAGCTGGACATCGGCGTGATGAGGAAAACGCTATCGAGCCAAGAGTGATAACGAATTAGCTCTGCATCAGGAAAATCCACATAATGCCTTGCCTGCACAGAAGAATTTTTCAGCTCGATAAGGGCGCGTTCAAGGTCATCTAATTGGGCTTCCAGCAAGTCCTTTTGCTGGTCATAATCCTCTACATGACGGTCGAGGTCATCAATTTGGCTGGATAACTGGGCAATTTGTGCCTGTATATCGTCGATTTGTTGGCGCGTTTCTTCGCTCATCTCGAAGCGGAAAAGCGCCCAATCCAGCGGCCAGCTTTGAACAATATCTTCTTTGGCCACTTGTGAAAGCAATAGCGCTTCCAATTTGGGGCGAGAGACGTTATTCAGCAGAATGAACTGTACATCATCGTCACTGAGTTCGTTAATCAGCAGTTCGCCCGTCCCCTCTGGATAGGCTTGCCCCTCGAAAACGTCTTCCACTGGGCGGGTTGTGAACTCGCTGGGGTCAACTACGCTCAACTCGTCGCGCAAAATAACCAGAAAACGACGCCCTAACTGTTGGTGAATAATGGCGACAAGTTCTTCATCTGTTACCTCATCCAATGGGCGTCCGCCTGTGAGTTCCAGTGGGTCAATTTCGTACTGAATGGCGATTGAGCCAAATGTTTCATTGATGACGTTGAGGAATAATGCTGCCAACGCCAACAAAGCAATGATAATTGATGTGGCGAAAAAGATTTTCCACAGACGCCCCCGCCGATGGCGCTTTTCTAGCCCATCGAGAAAAGACCGTTCTCCGGGTAGTTTGCTGTCACCGCTCATGGCTAGTATTGCTCCCGAAAGCGCGCAATAACGCGACGACTAAACATGTTCAGGGCAAAGGTCATCATGAAAAGTGTCATACCAATGGCGAAGATGCTGTTATAGTCGATGGAGTCATAGCTTAAATCGCCGCCACTGATACGGGCGATGTGGCCAGTCATAGTCTCTGCTGCAGCAAAGGGGTTGAAGGTGAAGTTGGGGCCAGAGCCGGCGGCAATAGCGACAATCATGGTCTCGCCAATAGCGCGGGAAATGGCGACGATAAACGCGGCAATAATGCCAGAAGTCGCGGCAGGCAAGACGACTTTAATCGTGGTTTCTAAGCGGGTAGCGCCCAAACCATAACTAGCCTCGCGCAGGGATTGCGGCACGGCGCTGAGGGCATCTTCCGCCATAGAGCTGATGAGCGGGGTGATGAGCAAGCCGACGACAATACCCGCCGAAGCCGTGTTGAAAATTTCCACATTATGAATGCCGAAAATGCTGCGTAAAAGTGG
The DNA here is from genome assembly GCA_015492875.1 of Anaerolineae bacterium. Lineage (GTDB taxonomy): Bacteria > Chloroflexota > Anaerolineae > Aggregatilineales > Phototrophicaceae > S146-30. The sequence goes on from WGEI01000554.1 coordinate 5,205, forward strand.
CGTCATAAACGTGAGCGCAAAGAAACCAAAGACGACAGTAGGAATACCAGCCAAAATCTCCAGCACAGGCTTAATCACAGCGCGGACTTTGGGGCGGGCATATTCGCTCATATAAATGGCTGCGCCCATGCCCAGCGGAATGGCCACAAGCATAGCGATGAAACTCGTCATCAAGGTAGCATTAACCAGCGGTAACACGCCAAACTTGCCCACTTGTGGTGACCATTCCGTACCAGTGAAAAATTCGATGAGAGAGACGGTATCAGCAGTATAGATGTCAATACCCGCGCGGTGGGGGGCAATTTCGGTATTGTTATAACCACGCTCTACGGTGATTGTATCGCCTTCGATGGAGATAACGCGCAGCTCTTCATCATCTAGGCGAATCACTTCGCTATCAATGACCGCACCGCTCTGGCTAACTTTGAGGATATTATCCACTGCTGTAGCGGATAAATCTACGACGATTTGTTTATTGCTATCTTCCCAAGATACGCGGGTAAAAAACGATAGCGATTCTTGTCCCAATATGGCTACAAGACCGATTGTTGTCAAAATTGAGATAGCGCCACATAACAAAAGCAGCAGCTTGATGAGGCGCTCATGGATACGGGGACGGGCGCGCAAGTCGCTGGTGGTGCTTTTAATCGCCTGTATGGGAGCACCGATTGTATATTCATGAATATGGCTTATCCGTTGTTCAACCAGCATATAACACTCTGCCTTTCAAACTGAACTCTGCCTATGTGTTGTTTTAGCGGGGGCGGGAATCTGCCTATGCACGCCCCCACTAGATAACCTATGTGAGTTATTCACCTAATCCCATCGCATCAAGCCAATTCTGGCGGGCTTGATTCAGCGCTTCACCACTGGCGGGAAAGTAGCCAACTTCTAAAATCTCATCATTGACGTAGGTTAGATAGTAGTTAATGAACGCCGCAACTTGCGGTTTCTCTTGCATCACTGTTGGGTCACTATAGATAAATAACGGGCGGGAAAGCGGGTATTCACCACTTTCGGCAGTTTCGGCATTTGGCGCTATGCCTTCGATTGCCACCGCGCGCAGTGTGTCCTGATTTTCGTTGTAATAGGCGAAGCCGAAGAAGCTGATAGCATAGGGGCTACCGGAAACGCCCTGCACCAACACGTTATCATCTTCAGACATCTGCGGGTTTGCGCCTAAAATTGCTGTTTCGTCTTTGTCAAATACTTCTTCCACGAAGAAGTCGAATGTGCCGCTATCTGTGCCCGGAATGAACAGCTGAATCGGTGCGGCTGACCACTCGGGGTTTACATCTGCCCATGTTGCCGCTTCGCCACCGAATATTTGGCGCAGTTGCTCAAAGGTCAAGCTATCAACAAAGTCATTATCAATGCTCACCACCACACTCAGCGCATCTGTACCCACGCGGAATTCCACTGGTGTACGTCCAATCTCGGTACAACTCTCCACTTCGCTATCTTTAATCGCGCGGCTTGCATTGCTGATATCGGTCTCGCCAGCGACGCAGAAACGTTCGAAGCCAGCACCAGAGCCGATGCTATCAACGGTAATTTGGCCGCTGTAACCATCTTCACCGAAGCGCTCGGCCATGCGCTCCGTTAAGGGGAACACAGTTGAACTGCCAGCCGTGATAATGTCGCCAATCACGCTCAACGGGTCAACATCAGGGAGAATGACGACATCTGGCTCTTGTGTGGCCTCTGGTGTAGCATCTTGATCTTGTGCAGCAACAACGGGAATAAATAAAACAACTACGAGGAGAAGCATCGCGAATTTTAGAAAGTGGCGATACATGCTATATTGTCCCTTCCACAGAACTCTTGAAGTGATTTGCAAATAGCCTTCTGCAGTAGACCACAATAGGTATAATTCTCGTGAAATAACGCTCAACTAAAGCAACTTTAAGGCTTCAGGCCAAGTGTGTTAAAAGCCTTTAATAAAGGGGGATTTAGGAGGCGTGAGTTAAGCAGTAGTTGACCTTTCGCTTATGGAGAGTACAATAGCGCTGCTCATGCACAGCTTTGGGCTGAGCGAGAAAGGACGCGATTATGAACTTAGTCGACTATGGTCGTATCTTGATTCGGCGGGGTTGGATTATGGTTCTGCTGGCAATCATCGCCGCCGGCGCCGCTTACTTATTCAGCCAGCAACAAACCCCAACATGGCGTGCTACCCAGCGGATGCTGATGGTGCCATCGCGGACGGATTTTGGCCTAGCCGAGGCTGCGGTTCGCTTATTAGAGAGCCATGTAGCCTATCTGGATAGTAAGCTCATCGCCCAACAGGTGATAGACCGTTTAGAGCTAGATATGACACCAGACCAGCTAAAAAGCGATGTCACGATTGCCTCAAATCAGAATCGCCTAGAAATTCAAATCGATGTAGACATTACTGGTGAGGGCGAGATTGCTATTCAACAAGCGGGTGATATTGCCAATGCTTATGGCGACTTGTTGATTGACTATCGTAACCAAGAGAATCAAAAAGCGCGCCGAGAAGACCGCATCGAAGCGCGCAAGCAAGATACCCCCGTGATTAGCCTAGTCAGCCCACGCCCAACAATTAACGCCATTGTGGGCGCGGTACTGGGGATGCTATTGGGCGGTGTGATTATCTTTGTGCTGGAATACTTGGAAAGCGCGGTCATTCGCCGCCGTGATGATTTAGAGCGGGTGCTGGATATTCCCGTGCTGGCCACTGTGCCACACAGCGATTGAACATATGATGCTCATAGCAATGACAAAGCGTGGTGCTGTCAATAAGGCCGCGCTTTTGTGTTGTTAGAGCCAATATAGTAGCATCATTGACGGAAGCGGCGTAATTATAGAGGTTGATAAACTGTACGATTTACAGCAAGAGACAAGCGAGCGCGGGAACGGTTGCAAGGGCGGCTTTTGCGGTTGTATCTTGAATCGAGCGATGTTGTCCCTGTGATTCAGATAGGTAATGGCGAAATGACAATGATTTACCACATTACAACGCGGCAAGCATGGCAAGCAGCTCAAGAAGCAGGGAGTTATACTGCGACATCATTAAAGAGCGAAGGCTTTATCCATTGTTCGACATTGGAACAAATTTTGCCCGTCGCCAACAGCTTTTATTGCGGGCAACAGGGGCTGATACTGCTAGAAATTGCGCCACAAGCCTTACAAGCGCCTCTAAAGTGGGAAGCGCCCGCCCACCCCAGCTCACAGGCGGCGGGCACTATAGACGATGCGCAGCAATTTCCCCATGTATATGGGGTGATAAATGTTGATGCGGTGCAACGGGTAATAGACTTCCCCCCGCAAGCCGATGGCACTTTTAGCTTACCCCAGTCATTCGTTGACTAAGAACGTTCCAATTCATAACAGGCTTTTTGTTCCAAAAGCCAGTTAATTGCCCTTTCCTCCTCTTCAATTTGGAAGAAGCGTGTTGGGGATTTCCATGACACAGTGCGAATAAGGGTTTGGACAATGTTTATCAGCGAATTATGACGGTAAAGCACAACACCATACGATGGAGGCATGGCTATGCCGCTTTTACGCAGTTGCATAGTGCGGTTAACGGTGTGCTGTAGTGGTGGCAAGGCTTCGCTGGAGTCGTAGAGGTAGAGCTGAACGGCATCCGGGCCATCAGGCGGATTTTCGATTAAGTCTATCAGCCTATCAAATAAGACATCAACAGCGGCGCGGGTGCTTTGATGTAAAGTAAAGCGGTGAATGCCATTTTCCATGAGTTTGTAGCTACAAAGTGAATTTCGCTCATTAGTCATTGCATAACCCACATAACTCATCATCGTTGCGAATATTTTAGCATTAATTGCGTTGAATGAAAATCAATATAGGAAAGAGGTTATCCATTCTTCTTGACATATTTTTAGAATAGCCTAAAATAAAGCTTAAACCAGTCAAAGAGGGTAATTTATCTATGGGCAGTGATGCAAAACAACATATTTCTCGGCGTAAGTTTCTCGGCTTCAGTTTAGGTGGACTCACCAGTGCTATGGGGGCTACGCTTTTAGGGCGTAGCGCACCCCCTAAAGCGATTCCCGCTTCAGACCCAGATGGTATATCAGATGGGCATGGTGGAACAATGATGATGATGGGAGAAGTTGACCATCAACGCAATGGCTTCGACCCGCTGCAAATGTTAACAGAGTGGGATTATGGCCAAGTGAGCCAATTGCCTAACGGGCAGACCTTACGTGAATATACCATTGATGCTGGCGACATAGAGATTGAAGTTGCTCCTGGCATTTTCTTCCCCGCATGGAGCTATAATGGCCGGGTACCCGGCCCAACCATTCGTTGTACGGAAGGCGATAGGATTCGAATACGCTTTCGCAACTTCGGCAGCCATCCTCATACCATCCACTTCCATGGCATCCATCCGTTTGAAATGGACGGTGTACCAGGTGCTGGAGATGGTGAAATAGCCCCCGGTGGGGAGACTGTCTACGAGTTCGATGCAGAGCCGTTCGGCTGTCATCTTTATCATTGTCACGCCTTGCCGCTCAAACGTCATATCCATAAAGGGCTTTATGGCGCATTTATCGTTGACCCAAAAGAGGGGCGTCCGCCAGCGCGTGAATTGATGATGATTATGAACGGCTTTGATACCAATATGGATGGCGCTAATGAAATTTACGCCGTCAATACCGTTGGGTTTGAATATATGCGCCGCCCTATTCCCGCCAAAGTTGGCGAGCGTATTCGCCTCTATCTGATTAATATCACAGAATTTGATCCGGTTAATTCGTTCCATCTCCATGCTGAGTTTTTCGATTATTATGATCATGGCACAACCTTAGAGCCAACCTTGCGGACAGTGGATACCATCATGCAAGCCCAAGCACAACGAGGTATTTTGGAGTTCTCTTATCGTTGGCCAGGGAAGTATATGTTCCACGCCCACATCTCTGAGTTTGCGGAGTTGGGTTGGACGGGCAATTTCAATGTTGTACATGAAGAAGATTTCGCACAGGCACTAGCGGAGGTTGGTCTAGACGACGCTTGGGACGAACGAGCTACACAAGGTAGCACTGTTCCTTGGCAACAGGAGGAGAGCACATCATGAGCCAACAAACACCTTTATCACCCGGCCAGCCCACACATTGGCGTAAGTTAACATGGCTATTGGCGCTAATTCCCCTCATTCTATTAGGTGTTATCTCCACTTTAATCGTCGTTACAGGGGGCGGCTTAGCAGACCTTGCTATGGCGCCAGTAGAGAAAATCACCATTCAACGCATTACCTTGCCAGAACCCGGAAAAATCGTGGTTGAAGTTATCAATGATGGCCCTCAAACTGTGACCATTCCGCAAGTGATGGTGGATGAGGCCTATTGGCAATTTAATGCCGAGCCATCTACGACTATTCCGCGTTTTGGGCGCACTGTGTTCACCATTCCCTACCCTTGGGTGGAGAATGAAGCGCATGAAATCGCGTTGATTACAGAAATTGGGACAACCTTTAGCGCAGAAATTCCCATTGCCAGTCAAACTCCCAGCCCATCCATCGATTTATTTGCCCGCTTCGGTCTTGTGGGGTTTTATGTAGGCATTGTACCGGTCTTCTTAGGGATGCTGTGGTATCCTTTCATTCGGCGGCTAGGCGCACAAGGGTTGAACTTCATCCTCAGCCTCACTATTGGCCTCTTGACATTTTTGGCCGTCGGCACATGGCTAGATGCACAAGAATTTGCTGAGGGATTACCGCTTTTTTGGCAAGGTCTTCCGATGATCATCTACATCACCCTCATCACTTTGGGCGCTTTAATCGCTATAGCCAGTTTACGACACAGCCATGAAAACACGGTGCTGGGCACTGCTTATCGCATCGCTTTGGGTATTGGTCTACATAACTTGGGCGAAGGGCTAGCTATCGGAGCGGCGTTTGCTTTAGGAGAGGCGGCATTAGGCACATTCTTAATTCTCGGCTTCACCATCCATAACATCACAGAGGGTATTGGTATTGTCGCGCCTATTGCCCGTAAAAACCCTGGCTTGCGCCATTTTGCTATGTTGCTCTTGTTGGCTGGGGGACCAGCTATCTTAGGGGTATGGCTAGGCGGGTTCGCTTTCAATCCCATATTGGCGACCATCTTCCTCGCCATAGGCATTGGCGCTATTTTGCAAGTTATTTGGGAAGTGGGTAAATTAGTGATGCAAGATAATGCACGCAGACAGCAGTCGCTGATTAATTGGGTCAATCTAAGTGGTGTGGTAGTCGGCCTCGCCATCATGTACTTCACCGCCTTTCTCGTCAAGTTCTAGGTAGAAAATACAAGGCGGCTACGCCATCTGATGGCGATATAGTTATGCTCATAAGCCCTTTTGTATTTTTCTTGATACAGCTTTAACAAAAGGGCTTTCTTTTGGCTATAATCGCCAGAAACAAAGTGCACACACATAGTCACTTTATCGCTGTTGAACAACGTGTTCGCTAGACAGTAATCAGTGTGCCGACAGAGGTGTCGCCCTGCACGGCGCGGAACAAATCCTCTTCCGCCCAGAAATCTAAAATCAAAATGGGCAAGCGCTTCTCCTGACAAATGGTGAACGCGGTCATGTCCATAACGGCGAGGTGGTTTTCCAGCACATATTGGTAGCTCACCTGCTCATAGCGTTTGGCGGTTGGGTCTTTGTGCGGGTCAGCCGAGTAAACGCCATTCACCTGCGTCGCTTTAATGAGAATATCGGCGTTCAATTCTGCGGCACGTTGCGCTGCTGCGGTGTCGGTGGTGAAGAAAGGCTGCCCCATCCCGCCGCCAATAATCACCACGCGGCCTTTTTCCATATGGCGAATAGCGCGAAGGCGAATATATGGCTCGGCGATGGCTTTCATCTCAATCGCTGTCTGCACACGAGTAATCACCCCCTGCCGCTCTAGGGCATCTTGTAGCGCTAGCGCGTTCATCACGGTGGCCAACATGCCGATATGATCGGCGGTACTGGGGTCCATCCCATGCTCCACCCCTTGTTTACCACGCCAGATATTGCCACCACCGATGACTATAGCCACTTGAATACCGATGTCGTAAATGCGTTTGACGCGGGACGCGATGAAATCCGCACGATGGGGGTCAATGCCGAAGTTATGCGGTTCGGCCAGCGCTTCACCACTAAATTTCAAGAGAATGCGTTTATAAGGGAGCGTTTGGGTCATTATTCATCCTCATCCATATTGCATAAAAAAGGGGATTAGCTGAAAGTGCTAATCCCCTTCTGGGTTAATCAACCAGAATGGAAGATGCTTTATCCGATTGCAATCGCAACCCGCTTTTAAGCATCTGCACCGTCATCGTCAGCATCTTCTCCAACTACGAAGCGGACAAAACGGCGAATTTGAATGCTCTCGCCCAGTTCGGCAACAGCTTCATTGAGCAGGTCGGCGATGGTTTTATCCTCATCTTTGAAGAAGGCCTGCTCCATCAGAACGATGTCCTCAAACCATTTATTGAGGCGGCCTTGCACCATCTTCTCAGCGATGTGCTCTGGCTTGCCCTCTTCCATCGCGCGGCGTAATTGCAGTTCGCGTTCAGCCTGAACAACGGCTTCGGGAACATCTTCGCGCTTCACATATTCTGGCGACATGCTGGCGATGTGAACAGCGAGGTTGTGCGCAAATTCTTGGAACTGCGGGGTTTTAGCGACGAAGTCTGTTTCGCAGTTCACTTCTACCATAGCAGCAAGGCGTTTGTCGTGATGAACATAAGTGGCGACCACACCTTCATTCATGGTGCGGCCAGCGCCGAGTTTTTTGGCAGCGCGCGCTAGGCCTTTTTCCCGCAGGAATTCCATCGCCTTTTCCATGTCGCCTTCATGGGCTTCTAGGGCTTTTTTACAATCCAGCGGGCCGGCACCGGTGGCTTCGCGGAGCTGTTTTACCATCTGGGCAGTAATCTGTACCATGCTTGTTGTGTCCTCTGTTTGGCTCTTCAATCCAATAGCTATTGGCCAATATCTATTGGCTCAATTTACTCTTCGTCCTCGTCGTCTTCATCTTCGTCATCGCCGAAGATGTCTTTATTGCGTAGTTTGGCTAATGTGGAAGCACCGAGCAGCGCTTCGTCATCATCTTCATCCTCATAAGCGCCAAAATCGATGCTCTCTTCAGCGAGTTCTTCATCGCCCTCATCATCGCTCTTACGCATCGCTTTGCCTTCTAGAATAGCATCGGCAAAGGTGCTGACAATCAGGCGGATGGAGCGCATAGCATCATCGTTGGCGGGGATGACATAGTCAATGTAATCAGGGTCGCCGTTGGTATCGACAATCCCAAGAATGGGAATTCCCAGAATGTTCGCTTCTTTAACGGCAGTTTTCTCGCGCTCGGTATCGACTACCAGCAGCAAGTCTGGCACGCGGCGCATCTCACGGATACCACCAAGGCGCAATTGCAATTTGGCGATTTTACGCTCTAGTACCAGCGCTTCTTTCTTAGTTAATAGTTCAAACTCACCTTTATCGCGGCGCGCTTCGAGTTTCTTGAGGGTATCGATACGCTCGCGGATGGTGCGCCAGTTGGTCAATGTGCCGCCCAACCAGCGATAGTTGACATAGGGCATCCCGCAACGGGTTGCTTCTTTAGCAATCGTTTCGGCAGCTTGGCGCTTCGTGCCGACAAATAGCACTTGTTTGCCCTGCGCCGCCATATCGCGCACCATGTCGTAATAGGCGTGGATGTTGGCTAAAGTTTGTTGCAGGTCAATGATGTGAATACCGTTGCGTTTGGTGAAGATATAGGGCGCCATTTTGGGGTTCCACTTTTGGGCGCGGTGGCCGAAGTGAACGCCTGTCTCTAATAATTGGCGCATTTTAATACGTGCAGGCATATTCTTTCTCCTTAATGGTGTTTATGGTCATGGAATTGCCCAGACCCTGCCACATCGTTCAACCTTTGACCGTAACCACAAGGGCAACACCTGTCAAAGTCCCGATGTGTGTTGATCGTACACAATGAGGCGGCGGCATTATAGCAGAGTAAAACAACTCTCTTCAATAGTGGAGTGCATTAGAAAACTTATAGATGCGCCACAGTGGAACAATGTTTGGGCAAAAAACGTCTTAGAGATAACTGGACATGACAGTTGAGGAGTTTTTGTGATGAAGTGGTGGGTTATTTTGAGTATATTGGGGTTGTTATTGATACCTGCCAGTGCGCAGGATGATTTACCCACATATGCTGTGCCGCTAACTGTGGAAACGGTCAATGTAGAAATTACACAGAGCGCCTCTCCGCAGGTGACGTTGCAGGTGTGGGGCTATATTGAAAATGCCTGCGATTTCCCCATTGAGAGCCAACAAGACCAAAGCGGGCGCGTTATTTACGTGCGTTTATATATCATCATGCCGCCAAATGTGCGCTGTGCGGTGCAGGAACGCATTCAGCATACCATCACCATAAACCTAAACGGTACTTTTGAAAAAGGCATCGTTTATAGGGTCGATGTCAATAGCATTGTTCAACTGGAATTTGACCCGGAACAGGGCATAGTCCCGCTGACTAATCTCCCTCAACGTGACTATTCACAAGTAGAGCAAGTTACCGCCACGATAACCAATACCAGCCCATTGCAAATCCAATTCACCGTTGACGGGGCACACAATGACGGCTGTGGAGCGCCGCTGTGGGTATCGCAATCTGTGCAAAATACCAATGGTGAGCAACATGCAGTCATTGAACTATATCGAGAGCTTCCAGCGAACATCAATTGCGCGGAGATAACACAAGGGTTTGAAGAAACGATACTCATCGAGCCGCTTTCAGATGTGGGGGATTTGTTCGTAGAAATCAATGATGCTGCTTATAAAGTCACGATACCGGAAGCGCCAACTACTGGTGAGCTGAGGCTAGTGCCCCTCCGCCGCACGCCCGTTTTTGTTGAGCGCATTCTCATCGAAACGACATTCGACTATCCCGCCGAAGTGTATGCCCAAGTCAGCGGAATTATGGGCGAAACCTGTCCAGAAGCGGTTTTATTATGGCAGCAAACAACCTATAGTCGAGGCGTTCTAGTCAACCTATATACACTAGTTGAAAAAGAGCAGACCTGCCCGCTGACCATTGCACCAACCTCTTTTGAGGTGACAATTCCGCTAGAGGGCGCTTATAACGATGGGGAGTATCAAGTGCGCGTCAATGACCTAGCACAGTGGTTCAGAGTGCGCACATCGTCGCCAACTGCAACACCAACCCCCATTATTATGCCGCCACCACCGCCTCCGCCGACAACTCGCGTTTACCATTTGATTGAGCAAGTCGATGCGGTCATCTTCGAAAGTTACCCTTATCAAATACAGCTTCACATCGTGGGGCAGCAACCAGACGGCTGTGTGCAACCTGTCATCGTAGAGCAACGGCGGAGCGGTAACAATGTGTCGGTAGAAATTTACCGCGAAATGCCGCTGGATATAGCTTGCCCAATGGTGCTAGTGCCTTATGAGGCGAACATTATGCTTGATGGCGGTTTTGAAACCGGCCATTACCGCATTCGCGTCAATGACTATGTCTTGCAAATAGATTTGTAACTGACTAGAGGGGGCTACGACCGCCCCCTGCATCTACTTTTTGACAAGAAAATGAACTGGCCTTATCATGAACGCAAATTTTAATGATAAGGTTGATATATGCCGCAAGAAAAGCCATTGGGACAGCGCAATTACGAACAATTTGCCGATCGCTATGCAGAGGCCACACCAACAAAGCCGCATAATGCTTATTACGAATGGCCAGCAACGCGCTCTTTAGTGCCAGATGTTGAAGGGAAACGAGTTCTCGATGCGGGATGTGGCCCAGGTCACTATGCTCGCTGGCTAATAGAGCATAGGGCGGAGGTCATTGGGATTGATGTAACGCCAGAGATGGTCGCCATCGCACAAGCAGCGGTGAATGGAAAAGCGGACATATTTTTGCACGATTTAGAACAACCGCTAACATTTGCCGAAGATGGTGAATTTGATGGCGTGTTATGTCCGCTGGTGCTGGACTATATCAAAGATTTAACGCCAGTCTTCAAAGAATTTGCACGCGTCCTCAAACAAGGTGGCTGGTTGGTCTTCTCGTGTATGCACCCGCAGGAAAGCCATCGATTGTTTACCGAACAGATTGACCCCGATAGCCGCTATTTTGATGTTCAACTGGGCACATTCACTTGGAACGGCTTTGGCGAGCCGAAGCCACAGGTGACCCATTACCGCCGCCCGCTCTCTGATATTCTCAACCCTTTAGCTCAAGCGCAATTCATGCTAGAGCGCATTATAGAACCGCTCCCTACGCCAGAGTTTGGCCGTATAAACCCTGAGGAATACGAGCGATTGCATAAAATGCCGGTGTTTATCTGTATGCGTGCGAGAAAAGTTTAGAAGTTGACCCGCATCACCAAACGGCCAAGCCGAACTTCATCGCCATCATGTAAAATATGGGGTTGGTCTGGCACTAGCCGTTGGCCGTTGATAAATGTGCCATTACTGCTGCCCAAGTCAACGATAACAGGTGGCTGGCGGTCGGTGGCAATGAGGGCGTGGCGGCGCGATACGCCAGCATCATCTGCACCAAATGGGGTTAAATCATAATCAGGCACAACATCGGGCTGGCTGGCATCATAGCGGCCAAGCACCACATTCCCCAAACGCTCTAATACAATCGCCTCGCTTTGACCGCGCACCTCGAAGATGACAGGCGCGTAGTATTGGCTTTTTGAGCGGCGCAAACGATCGGTTTGTAATTTAGAAGTGGGCGTACGTTCCATACTCAAAGCGATTAGGTCAATACCACAGGCTTCGCACAGCAACTCCCCCGGACGATTATGATGGCCACACTCAGGGCATTCTGTCATGACTTCACCTCTGTGTTTTTTCTCCAATTAGGCCTGTTTAGCCTCTCGTCAAAGCATGAGTTTATTTCAGTATACTCATATATGGCGAAAACGATACAAAAAGTCACATTTCAGAAATCTAACTTTAAAGAGAAAAATACGCGCCCTCATTCTATAGGTTGGGGGTACAAACCATGAAGAGGGCGCATTAGCCATAGAACTGCGTCGTATATTGGGGTTCGACACAGGCAGTCATTCTGGTGGGAGGAACGACTACACCCTTAATATAACATAATATTTCACAGCTGTCAGCGGCAAGCTTATAAAAAACCTGTAAAAATTTAGAAGCGCCCGGCCATGCTCTCGGTGTAGCCAGTGAGTTCGACATAGCCATAGCCGGTCACATCCCCGCTGATACTCACTGCCCCTTCCCAGTAGATAATGCCGCCTTGCGTCAGTTCTTGGTCGGCTATAAGCGGGGTAATGGTGAATTGCAGGTTTACTTCTGGATGATTGATGGAGATTTCCCAGCCAGCGGGATAAACCGCGTCTGTATGCGGGCTTTGCCAGCTACCTGTGGCCTTAATGGTATAATCATCTGCGGCTAGGAATAGCGGTGTGCCATCCTCTTGCACCAGCACACCATTGGCATATGGTAAAATACCGCCATCTTTAGAGCGTATAAGTCCCAGCATTATCTCGCGGCCATCATCAAATTGAAGGCCGAACCAATCCCAACCAATGGCATCATCACTGAGGGCGCTGGTGCTGAACTCATGATCCATCCACGATGAACCGCGCACTGGATATTGCTCATCGCCAATGCGCACAGTACCAGCTGTCATGAGGCGCGTCATGGAATAATAGTAGCTGGCATTGCCTTCTTCACCGCTTTTGGGGCTTAAACCGTTGTCCCCTTGCAAAACAAGCGGCTTGGCGAGTTCTAGTTGTATATCAATTGCATGGCCGCCAGCATCGGCGATAAGACGCCACCCGCGCGCCTCTTCATCCAAAGCCATCAGTTGCCAATTTTCCAGCCAGATTTGCACGCGCGGGGTCGCTTTTACACCCGCTAGGCCAGCGCCATCACGGCTAAGGCGCTGCTGCTCATAAAAAGCGTTAGACTGCACGTCGGTAACGGCAAAGTGTCCCATGTATATCTGGTCGCTACGCCATTCTGAGTTGCTAGCTTCTGAAGGTGGGCGGATGGCGCGGCGGAAAATGGTGAATTCATAGCCAAAGTGGCGGCCATCTTCTGTCTTAAGGTTGCCGGTGAAATACCACCATTCGGTTTGAAAAGCGGGGTGCGCGCCGTGGTCACGCGGGAATTGCCAATCATAAGGGTCAATAGCGCGCTGAAAGCCGCTTAAGTCGGTGGATGGCGCGGCAATAACAGCATTGGCAGATACAGAGTCAATTTCGCCGACATCGATTAGGCCAAAACCCCAAATGACAGCCATAACGATTGCTATTCCTAACAAAGCATAACGCCACATGAGACAACCCCTCACAGTTTGTTCCAGTTATCACAAATTATAACAAAATTGGCTTAATATCGTGTTAGAAAAATTGAATGCGCGCCGAGTATGCATATTATAGGCCAATAGTGTGTATAATGGGGTTACAAGATCGGGGTGAAAAAGAGAGAACATGGTCACTATCAGCCTGAAGAAAACCCGCGATTTCATCTATCAAAACGGGCTACTCTGGGAACGAGCCTTATTCGCTTGGCTCTTCGAACGGGGTAGCTTGCACCATCTTTACCAGTGTTTGCGTTGCTATAAGAATATGGATGGGGGCTATGGCCACGGGCTAGAGCCTGATATTCGCACGCCAGAATCCCACCCTTTAGCGCTTGAATATCTGCTATTCATTTTGGTATTTTACCAAATTCCCCCAGAAGATTTACTCTTCGGCACAGCAAAATGGGTAGTAGACCAGCAAAACGAAGATGGCAGCTTCAAAAATCCGGACTCCATAAAAGATTATCCCCATGCAGCATGGTGGGCAAATGGCGGGCAACATATACCATTGAGTATTGTCGGGCTTTTACACTTCTTCGGGCGCACTTCTTCAGAGATGTTGGAGCGTACAAGCAAGTGGGCACAAGCGAATTACAGCATTGAGCGTATTGAAAACAATGACTGGCTGTTTGCGGCCTACCACGCGGTCAATTACTTTTTCAACATTGACCAATATCCCGATTTAGCCAAATATCAAGATGCGACAGTGGATAACATCCGCACGCTCTTGGAAGCGCGCCCGGACAAAGGGAGCGAAGCGCTTTTTCAACTTGCCCCATTCCCGGATAGTTTGATTATGTTGGCACTGCCCGATGAACTGATACAACGGGAGTTAGACCGCTTGTTAGACACCTATCTGGATAATGGCGGTTGGCATGATGAACACAATCTACCACACTGGTATGTAGGCGCAACTATCGCCAACCTGACCACTTTACAACGGCATGAGCGTATCAATTTATTGGATGATTAAGCTGAAGATAGGCGTTGTTCGGCGGCTCTTAAGCCACTGAGATAAGCGCCGTGAACGGTAGCAGCCTGAACATCTGGAGCTGTCGCTTCGCCTGCCCAATAGAGCGGCGGGGTCGGTTGTGATAACACGTCGCGCATGCCCATAGCGCCAACAGGGACAACGCTATAGCCGCCTAGCGTATACGGGTCATCAGTCCAGTTCACCCAGAGCATGGCAATAGGGTCAATGTAGGGGTTATCGAGTTCTATGCGCAAAGATTTTAGCCCTTGCAATAGCGCACCATCTTCGCCAAGCGCCAGCAAATCGCGCGCCCAATCACCTGTAGCAAAAGCTGTCCATACTTGCCCCGGCAACCCCTGCTCCACAGAGGGTGACCACCACATGGGCGGATTTTCAGCACTATAAATCGCCATAACTTCGGGGTCATCCACGATAGGCGATTCAAAATAGTAAATCAGTTTCAAGGCTGGCCCCACTTTTAAGGCGCGAATTGCCGCTTGCTTATCGGTGGGCAATTGTGGGGAGAAGTGAACGCGGCCAGACTGTAAAACGCCGAGAGGCAACGTGATGATTGCCGCATCTGCTGTGAAGGACGCCGCGTTCAGTGTGGTGACTGATACCCCGTCACCGCCCCATTCTATATGGGAGACTGGTGTATCGAGGTGAATATCCAAATCCGCAGCCAACATTTTGACAAGCATGTCGTAGCCATCGAGAATGCGGAAATCTTGATTGCCATTCATCTCTAGGCGTTGTTGGCTCAAACCGATAGTGGCTAAAGCGCTCAAATACTGGGGGGCATCGCCCGCGGCATTGGCATACATGCGATGGACATAGTGCAATTGCTCTTCAGAAAAACCGGCACGGCGTAAATAGTCCGCTAAAGATTCATCCTGAGGAGAAATGGGAGTTTCAAGCGCAGATAAGTTGCGGACAAGGTCGAACTCTGGAAAAGCAGCGCGAGCGGCGGACATCGTCATCCACATATCGTTTTCCAGACGCACATAAGAATCATCGGTTTTTCGCCAAGGATAAAGCTGGACGCCCAAACGACGAGCGAGCACTGAGGTTGCCGCTCGCTCGCCATGAATGAATTCTGCCCCGAATTCAATTGGAATTGGGCAAAGCTTGCGATTGGTATAAATACGGCCACCAATGCGGTTGCGTGCCTCTAGGACAACGACAGGTTCGCCAGCTTTGATTAAGGTGTGCGCAGCACTAAGCCCGGCCATCCCCGCGCCGACTACGATGGTTGTCATTATGTTGTTTTACTCCAACAGGTCTGCTAACAGCCGGTTTTATCAGTCAGGAATTATAATCGGGATTTTCCCAAACAAGCAAGACACCAGTATTGCCAGTTTCCGGATCACTGCGGAGATAATCGGGGACAATGGTTAAAGGTGTAAAGCCGCGATTCATCTGCATGGTTACAGTGGGGTCATCCATTTCGCGGGCAATCACATACTCCGCATACGACATTGGGTCAAGTTCATCGGCATAGCGCCAATACCCCATCAACATGCCCACTAAATAAAACCCGCGCAGGTTTAACCGCCGTACTAGTTCAAATCGAGCATCATAGAGGCGTGTACCAATCCCTTGCCGACGGTAATCGGGACGCACCGCCATTTCAACACCATACAGCCAATCGCCTTCTGGGTCATGGTTGCGAATACCTTTATCGCCAATAAATTCCATCCAACTAGTATGGGGGCGATAGGGGGAATGAGATGTGCGCATCGTTGACGCCATCCCCACAACGGTGTCGCCATCTAAAGCGACGAATTGCCCTTCAGGAAAACGCTGAACAGCTCTAAGGACATCGCGTTTCGTGATACAACCGGGGCAACGCTCTTCAGGAGAAACATCGTAAGCGAGGAAGATAGTATCTTCGACACCTTGTGCATGTTGAGGCAAGGTGTTCTGAATAACGATACGGCTTTGTAACGAGGGGTCTTTCTTCTTCATGGAGCCTCATCTCCATCTAATTTACAGATATGTGTATTATACCGCAAAAACAGTCTGTTATTGTGCACTGTGTAAACCGTCGTTCACTGCTGTATACGGGGAAGGAGTGAAGAAGTTTTAGGTGCGGCGTAATGTATAGGCAATCCAGATTTCAGTAACTTTTTCAACGGCCTGCTGGGGCGTGAGATAGGTCATATCTAGCTCGATGATACCGTCTAATTGGCGGACTGCCCACTCGCGTTTAATTTGGCCAATGGCCAAAGCGCGCTCTTGCGGGTCATGATAGCGCGCGCCCAACAACACATGCAGGCGAGATAGCACCGCATCCAAGCGCGCAACGAGGCAAATCACTGGCCCCGTTTCATGGAGGCGGTCATAGTGATCGCCATGCAAAAGCACATGGCCACTGATACGCACCAGAGTGCGGCGGCGCAGGGTGATTTCCTCCATGATTTCCGCCTCTACCGTGCGCAAACGTCGCTCACCGAATTGCTCGCGCAGGGCATCACTGCTATAGCCAGTACGCGCTTCAATCTCAGTTTCGAAGTCGAGGAAGCGCAACTGCAATTTTTCGGCCACTTGACGGCCAATCGCCGGCTGGTTCGGGCCGGTATAGCCGGTTAGGATGAGATTACGGTCGGCATGTGGGAGAATAGGCGAGGTCATCAATTACCAATCCCCAAACCAATCAGATAGCACGGCGGGCAACTCTTCAAATGTGTTGATAGCCGCATCGGGGATGATAAGCCCGCTCAGCATGGGGGGGACGGGCTGGCGCACGCGCAAAATTGCCCGCATCCCAACAGCTTGTGCGCCGGCAATATCGTGCTCTGGCGTATCGCCAATGACGATCGTCTCTTCTGGAGCGGTGTCTAAGGCTTTAAGTGCCGCCTGAAAGATGGCACGATGGGGCTTAAGGTAACCAACATCAGCGGCAGCAATACGGCAATCGGGGAAGTAGTCTAAGAGGCCATGCCTACGCAATTCACGGTCACGCAAGCTCATTGGATGGGCAGAATTAGTAATAACGCCGAAGCGAACGCCCTTCGCCTTCAACTTATCTAGCATAGGCTTCACATCGGGAAACACAGAAACACCGGGGAAAACATCCCAGCCATAGGCCTGTAAACAAGCACCACCATCTAGTGTGTCGCGGGATGCGCCAAGCGATTGGGCAACGTTGAGGAATATCTGGCCAATATGAGGCGCTTTTTGCGTCGTGCGGGCTTCATACCAAGCGTTTCTCACGTGCTCAAAATAGGCGTTGATGAATGTATCGTAATCGCCAATCTCGTTCCCCTGAGCGATAATGTAATCATAAACCCCACGCACAAACCCTTTTTCAATATCACGCCATGATTCGCGGGTAAAACGACTCCAATCTAGCAATGTGCCATCTAAGTCAAAAAGAATTGCTTTTAATTTGCTCATGCTGACACCTTTTTATCACAATTATTGATAATTTTAGGGAAATGAGCAGAGGGCGCAGGTGAACTCGCGCCCTCATCATCTGCACATGTCCAATAAATAAGCTATTGTGCCGCTTCTACCTCTTCAGGCGCATTGGAAGTATCCACGTCTTCTTCTGCGCGCCAGATGAGCAAGGCTTGGTCTAGGCCTTCGGCGACATCTTCATAACGCGGCTGCCAGCCCAGTTCTTCCTCGATTTTGTCACTTGTAACGCGCGTCTCAAGGGTGAGTAGCCAGCGCTGCAATTCCGATTGACGCCACGCCGCAAACGCGCCACTAGCAAAGCGCGGC
>WGEI01000555.1 GCA_015492875.1 Anaerolineae bacterium
GGTTTGGACATCCCACAGCCGCACGGTTTCATCGTCGCTAGCGGAGGCGAGGGTGCGGCCATCCGGGCTGAAGGCCACGCCCCCAACCCAGTCATTGTGCCCTGTGAGGGTGGCGAGCGGTTGGCGGGTTTGGGCATCCCACAGCCGCACGGTTTTATCTTCGCTAGCGGAGGCGAGGGTGCGGCCATCCGGGCTGAAGGCCACGCCCCTAACCGGGTAAGTGTGCCCTTTGAGAACATACCATTCAGCGACGTGGGACGCTAATTCAGGCGTGATGATGGGCAGAGACAATTGTTGCGGGTCGCCATATTCTGGGCATTTTTGGCGGACGCGCATCATCAGCTTTTTGAAGGCATTCCATTGCTTTTTCTCAAGGGCAATCGCCGCATCGGCATAAGTTTTGGCGCAAGGTAGATTATCTTCAGCCAGTGCTTTTAACGTTTTCGCCTCTTCATGGTCGGGTTGGAGGCTCAAAACGACTTCTAGTTGAGCCAGTGCTTGTTTCCATTGCCCCTGTTGAAGGTATTCCCGCGCCAATTCAATGCGGTCAGGGATGACGACGCGCCATCGCATTTCCTCAACAAGCTCGCGGGTTTCCCCATTGTCATGCTCGGGGTCAATCTCCAGTAGTTGCTCATAAAGTTGAAGGGAGCGAAGGGGGTCGGTATCCTCAAGGTCAAGAGCGGCTAAGTAAAGTTCCCGTATATATTCCGCACTGTAAACAGGTGTATCGTCTTCGCCATTGTCGTTGAGGTCGTCTTCTTCCGGTGATGAGACAGGCGGCGGTGCGATGGTGACAGGTTGGGCGGGCGGCTTTAGGCCGAGCAAGCGCTCCAGCTTCTTAATCGCCTCGCTGATGTCGCCATCTTGCCCCCAACGGCGCGCATCCACCATCTCCATCGAGGCGATGGGGAAAACATGGGCGTAATCATCTGGGGCGGGGTCTTCGAGCAACAGCGGGATAATTATTTTATCCGCATCCATAAAGGCGAAGTTCACCTCCGCCTGCACCCAGCGCGAACGGAGTGAATGCGGGCTGACAATCAGTAAAAATACCCCGCGCTTTTTCACTTCTTGCCCCAGCTGGGCGACGAAATTGCCAGCTTTCAAGCGTTGGTAATCGATGAAGACATCGGCGCCGCGCGCCCGTAGCTCTTGGGCAATGCGGTCGGCAAAAGCTTTGTTGCGACGGGAATAGCTGATGAAGATGTCTATCATGTTGTTTTTACTCGCAGGAGGCAGATATATACTGCCTATTAATATATCTAAGAAAGCCCACCGTGTAAAGTTTTCAGCGTATCCGGTTGAACTGCCAACTTATGTGCTATCTCGGCGAGCGTTAAAATCGCCTCGCTTTTTGTCTAACATGGAACAAACCGCTATAATCGATATAGCCCGTTGCTGAAAGAGATGCAATCCTCGCCATGAAAAAATCAACACATGCCCATCCCAATCCCACCATAGACCGTATCTCTCAATATGCTGCATTTTTGTTGGCGGTTGTGATGGCTATCGCCGTCATAGCGCAGTTATTGCTGGCGATTATCGGCGGTTTTCATGTGTTTTTCGTTGCCGCTATTCTCACTTTGATTTTGATACCCCCAGTCTTGTTACGCCTCACGATGCCACAAGTCAGTATCAGCCAAGCTGGTATTCAAATCCAGCCATATATCGGGCGGGAATTACAAATTGCTTGGGAAGACATTGAGGAAGTACGTCCATACCCGCTTTTGCCACAGCCAGATAGCGAAATCGGGCGGCGCGCCCTATTAGGGCGTAAGCGCTATCGCCCCGCAGAGGGAATGATGCTCATTATCCCCGCCCTGCCATTGCACTTTCGCGCTGCTGGTTTATTAACTGGTGCGCGTGGCAAACCGGTTCTGGTACTCACCAATCGCACCCATTCTGATTATCCAAAGCTTGTCAAGGTGATAAGTGCTCGAACTGGACATCGTTGGCGTTTTTAGATGAGGAGGTCGTTTTTATGCCCCCGTCAACTTACCAAAAGCTCGTTCTAGCCCGTTTCAGTAGAGACTTTCGCAACGCGATAGAGACGGTTCAAACGTCTTATCGCTCCCCTATGGCTAATGAAATTGTGGTGCGTAACCGTTACGCTGGCGTGAACTTCACCGACATTCCCTTGATTATGGGGCGCGCCCCCAACCATACCAAAACGCCTTTTGACCTTGGCATTGAATCAATTGGCGAAGTGGTAGAAGTGGGCGATGGTGTGTCCGATATAAAAGTGGGCGATTATGTCGTCACCATGATGTTTGGTAATGGCTATCGTGAATATGCCACTGTAGACCATAAATTGGCGGTCAAAGTCCCAGCAATAACGCCTGAATATCTCTCTTTACTCAGCGCTGGCGTTCATGCTGCCATTGCGTTGAACGTGGTCTCACCTATAAATGCGGGTCAGCGGGTGCTGGTGACAGCCGCTTTGAGCAGTACCGGCCATTATGCCGTGCAATTGGCCAAACTAGCGGGCGGCTATGTCATTGGCACTTGCGGTACAGATGAAGAGGCTGAGCTGCTACAGTCGTTGGGGTGTGACCGCATCGTGAACCGTAAGCATGAAACGCTCGAAGTGGTGTTAAAGCGTGAATATACTGAGGGCGTGGATGTGGTATTTGAATCGTTTGGCGGCCATATTTTCGATGTCGCCCTGAAGCATTTAGCGCCACGTGGCCGTTTGATTATCGCTGGGGTTATCGCCGAATATACCCGCCACGAAAGCGCTATGCACTCCGTTGATATTTACGATAAGCTCTTGTGGAAATCCGCCACCCTTCATGGTTTCTGGCTGCCCGATTATGCCCAATACTATATGCAGTATGCCCGTGAACTTTTAGAGTTGCACGAGGCCGATAAAATCACCACAGTGATTGACCCGACGCCGTTTAAGGGGCTGCAATCTGTGCCCGACGCATTGGAGTATATGAACGGCTGGCATTCTTGCGGTAAAGTGGTTGTTGAAATCTAGCGTATCTATTCCCCAAAAGGAGTTCTTATGACATTGCCCAGTACCTACCGTAAAGTTGTTGCTACCAAATTCACCACCAATTTCCGAGAGGCCGCAGCAATCGTTGAAGAGCCACTGCCGACACCAGAAGCTGGCGAGGTGCTGGTGCGTAACTTATATGCAGGTGTGAACGCCACTGATGTTAACGTATCTGCTGGCCTTTATACCCCCGGCGCTCAACCGCCTATTGATTTGGGCTTAGAGGTGCTCGGCGAGGTTGCCGCCGTTGGCGATGGCGTAGCGCATCTGCAAGTCGGTATGCCCATTGTCAGCATGTATACTGGCGCTGGCTATCGTGAATACAGTGTTCACAAGGCCTCTCATGTGCTCCCCGTGCCAGAGGCCAAGCCGGAGTATATGGCCTTGCTACTCAGCGGCATGACGGCGGCAGTTGGCCTGAATGTTGCTGGTGAGATGAAAAGCGGGGAGACCGTCCTCATCACTGCGGCAGCTGGTGGTACTGGGCAAATCGCCGTTCAACTGGCAAAACTGGCTGGCAATCATGTCATCGGCACTTGTAGCACCGAAGAGAAAGCGGCCTTCTTGCGTGAGCTTGGTTGTGGCCGTGTGATTAACTATCGCCAAGAAGATTTTGCCGCCGTTTTACGGGAAGAATACCCGAACAAACTGGATATCGTTTATGAAAGCGTTGGCCGTCAAATGTTCGATGCCGCGCTGGACAATCTCGCTATTCGTGGGCGGTTGGTGATTATCGGCGCCATTGCGGAGTACGTGTCTGGGGCAGAAGTCATCAGCGCGCCCCGCATCTGGACGAAGCTACTGGCTAAATCGGCCTCAGTTCGCGGGATGTTCTTGCCGCATTTCTTCGTTGAGCATTTGCCAACCGAATTGCCGAAGATGATTGACATGGTGGCAACGGGCAAACTCCGTGTTCAAATTGACCCGACTGAGTTCTATGGTGTTGATGCTGTCGTGGATGCAGTGGAATTTCTCCATAGCGGTAAAAACGCAGGTAAGGTGGTGGTGCGCTTTTAGGTGCTGATTTTTTGCCCTCCTGCCGCTATTATAAACATCTAAGTTCGCTGTGGGCGCGTATACCATGACGCGCCTTTCTGCTATCAAAGGGGGCGATGATGATTTCAGTTATAGCAACAGTGCTCAATGAAGGGGATAATATCCACCGCCTGATGCAGGGATTTCTAGAGCAAACCCGTCAGCCAGATGAGATTGTGATTGTAGATGGCGGCAGCGTTGATAATACCGTCGCTACCATTGAAAGTTATAGTGAGCGTTTGCCCTTGCGTGTTGTGGTCGAAAAAGGGTGCAATATCAGCGAAGGGCGCAACCGCGCAATGGCTGAGGCGCGCGGGGATATTATCGTCGCCACCGATGCCGGCGTCCGCCTGCATCCTGAATGGCTAGAGCGTATCACTGCGCCGTTATTGCGAGATGAAACGGTACAAGTTGTTAGTGGCTTCTTCGTACCAGATACCTATACCGCGTTCGAAGTGGCGATGGGGGCGACTGTGCTGCCGCAACCCGATGAGATAAATCCCGAGCGCTTTTTGCCCAGCAGCCGCAGCGTCGCCTTTCGGAAGGCTGCCGCAGAACATATTGGCGGCTATCCCGAATGGCTGGACTTTTGCGAAGACTTGGTTTTTGATTTACGCCTCAAA
>WGEI01000556.1 GCA_015492875.1 Anaerolineae bacterium
TGAATTTCTGTCTTGGGTGCTGGTTCTACTACCAGCTTCATCGTTTAGGGGTGCCGGGTTTCCATCATGGCATGGGCCAGTGAAGGAGCATTAACTGTGATAGAGCGCTTAGGGATTACAATTGGTTTGCTCATCGTCGGCGCGGTTGTCTTCAGCATTTACCGCCGCTATACATTGCGTCGTGTCGCTGTTAACGCCATTACCGACCCGCTTTTACGCAAGTTGAAACCGGGTGTACCTGCCATTATTTACTTCACAACCCCAGATTGCATCCCCTGTCGTGTTCAACAGCAGCCTGCGCTACAACATCTCGTTGAAGAACTGGGCGAAGACCGTGTCCAAATTGTGAAAGTTGATGCCACAGTTGAGGTTGAGACCGCTAGCTGTTGGGGTGTGATGACAGCGCCAACACTATTTATTCTAGATACGAACGGCCAACCTCGTCAGGTGTATTATGGCGTGACCGATGCCGAAAAGCTCAAGCAACAATTGCAAACCGCGCAAAGCGCATAGAGAAGGGCACAGGGTATGACTGTACCAGCAACAACCGAAACACAGACTCAGGATTTAACACAAGAGGAATATAAGCGTTATAGCCGTCACCTCATCATGCCAGAAGTAGGGCTTGAGGGGCAAAAGAAGTTGAAAGCGGCCAGCGTGTTACTGATTGGTACAGGGGGCTTGGGTAGCCCCTTAGCGCTTTATCTCGCCGCTGCCGGTATCGGCACAATTGGCCTTGTTGATTATGACGTTGTCGATGAGAGCAATCTTCAGCGCCAGATTATTCATGGACAAAGCACTTTAGGGAAATCCAAACTCGATAGTGCTGAAGCGCGCATTCACGACCTGAATCCATTCGTCCATGTGGTGAAGCACAACGTGCCGTTGACTTCGGATAATGCCCTAGAAATCCTCGAACCGTATGATGTTATCATCGACGGCACAGATAACTTCCCAACGCGCTATCTGGTCAATGATGCCTGTGTGCGTTTGGGTAAGCCCAATGTCTATGGCAGCATCTTTCGCTTTGAGGGGCAACTGAGCGTGTTCCATGCCGAAGCGGGGGGGCCATGCTATCGCTGCATGTTCCCAGAGCCGCCACCGCCCGGCCTTGTACCGAGTTGTGCAGAGGGGGGTGTTCTCGGTATTTTGCCCGGCACGATTGGTACAATGCAGGCGACCGAAGCGATTAAACTCATTTTAAGCATTGGCGAGCCGCTCATCGGCAAAATGCTGCTTTACGATGCGCTTGAAATGAGCTTCACGACGATTAAAGTGCGCAAAGACCCCAATTGCCCAGTATGCGGTATTCCGCGCGAAGAAGTGCAACTCATTGACTACGAACAGTTCTGCGGCGTACCTGCACATGACCGAAGCGATTTCACCGCAGATAACCATGATAACGACATTCAGCAGATTACTGTCCACGAACTCAAAGAACGTATGGAGCGGGGCGATGCTGTCGTTCTCGATGTGCGCGAACCACATGAATGGGCGATTGCCGCTATTGATGGCACATTGCGTATTTCCAAAGGCGAAATTCAAATTGCTAAGAACGCTGTTTTAGCGGGGCGCAAGTTGCGTGAGGAAACAGTATTAGCGCAAATCCCGCAGGATGTGGACTTGCTGGTGCATTGCCGCTCTGGTGTTCGCAGTGCACATGTTATCAGCTTCCTCAAAGAAGTGGGTTATGATCCTGCTCGGCTCTACAACGTAGCTGGCGGCATTTTGGCGTGGGCGCGCGAAATTGACCCAACATTGCCGCAGTATTAACCATATTAGGCTATGTGAATATAAGGGGCGGCTGATTGCCAGTCGCCCTTTTACGTTGCCTAAAAAATTTCCTGCGGGGCATTGTCTTTGAGTAGCCATTGTGAAATGAGCAAAGCGACGAATGCCATCATGATTAAAATAATCGCCACAAACACTGCGGCATCGATATTGGTGGTGAATACGGTGAAAATGAGTAGCGGCATGGTCTGTGTCCGCCCCTGTAGGTTGCCGGCAAATAATAATGTTGCACCGAATTCCCCCAGTGCCCGCGCCCATGCCAAGACTAAGCCTGCGACTAGCCCGCGCCGCGCTATGGGCAACGTGATATGACGGAGTAATGTTAAGCCTTCCGCCCCATCGACTCGTGCAGCATCTTCAATTTCTTTAGAAACAGAAGCAAAACCTACCTGCGTCGTGCGGAGGTAAAAGGGCATTGCTACAAAAACGTTCGCAATCACAACCGCTGCCTCTGAAAATGGCAGCGTAATTCCCCACTGAGATAATAGCGCGCCTATAAATCCGTTTCTCCCAAAAGTTAAAATTAAGGCCACGCCTGCTACCGCTGGTGGCATGACAATCGGTAGGGTGACTAACGTATGTAAAAGTTGTCTCCCCCTAAATTCCCACCTTGTGAGGATATAGGCCAGAGGCGTCCCTGTGATTAAAATAATGGCCATGCTGATAGCAGATGTGCGTAAGCTGAGCCAAATCGCCTCTAGCACGATATTGAAATCAAGGCCTTCAATGATATTTGAGGCGCTACTTTGTATCAGTAGGATGAATGTCGGTAATATAAGGAGTATGAGCGCAAATCCGCTGAGGAGAATAAGCCCAATGTAAAAAAACAGCCGGTAATTCAGCCGTTTATTCACAGGCTTCCTCACAATGCGGTAGAAGGCCATATTGCATGAGAATTGTCTGTCCCTCTTCAGAAAGTGTGAACTGTATAAATTGGTTTGCTAAATCTTGCTGTTCACTATCTGCAATAGGCGCAATAAAATACGCTGCCATAGGGTTCATCGCTGCTGGCAAGGCGATGATTTGTATATCATTCTCTACATCAGCAGTTATGTCAGATTGGTAAACTATCCCCGCATCCGCTTCGTTCAAAGCCACCCGCGCGACCACATGCCGCACACTTAGTTCCTCAGAAACAACATTCGCATAGATTTTTTCGCCAATCGCGGTGGAGAGGTCGCTTAGCAGTTGGTCGGTATAAACTCGTGCGGGCACGCCTTTCGCTGCTAAGACCAGCCCGACACCGTTTTTTGCCAAGTCATCAAGCGATTGAATATCTGCTGGATTGCCGATAGGCACGATGAGCGCTAACTGATTGTGGGCAAAGACCTGTGGACTACCCTCTGCAACTCGCCCGCTCTCAATCACCGCTTGCATTTGTGCTTCATCGGCGCTGGCAAATATATCGGCAGGTGCGCCATTGCTAAGCTGAGTAGCTAATGTAGACGAACCAGCGAAATTAAAAAGCACCTGCACCTGCTGTGATGTATATGCGCTAAACGCTTCGCCCAATTCAGTAAAAGCATCTGTTAGCGAGGCCGCCGCAAAGACCAACAGCGTTTGAGGGTTTTCTGCAATATCCGCTGGCGTTGGCACAAGGATGAAATAAGCGCCTAGAATGGCAACACATAACACCACTAGCAGTATCATCAATCGCATGATGAAAAAATCTCTTTATGTTACACTCATGTTGCGTTTATTTTAACGGCATGTGACCGTGATACAACCGACAAAAAGCATGAGTTCCTGATGAAAGGTGTCTATATTGAACACTATGCCAGCTACTGTGCTCGTGGTTGATGATGATGAATTGCTGCAAGAAGTGCTAGAGGCTTATTTGACTGAAGCGGGGTATCATGTGTGCCTTGTCGCCAATGGTGAAAGTGCTTTAGAAGCTTGTAAAGCGCAGCCGCCCGATATTATCCTGCTTGATGCGCGTTTAGGGGGGATGGATGGTTTTACCGTGTGTGAGCACCTTAAGCAAGACCCGCTCACTTTTAATATACCTGTTGTTCTTATGACCGCCCTCGTTGATGATGACGTGAAGAAGCGGGGAATTCATGCGGGTGCTGATGACTTTATTTCCAAGCCTTTTGATGCTTTGATTATGTTGAATCGTATCCATACTCTATTGCGCTATAAACGCACTTTTGAGGCTTTAGAGAGCATTTTGGCGCAATATGCTCCTCAACAAGCCACCGCTATTTTAGAGGAATTGCGCAGCATGCGTCTGTAGCGTGCTTAGTCACCGTTTTGCCAATGGGCGCTTGTCTTAATGGCATTCTGTTGTTAAAACAAAAAGCGACCTGTCCGCAAAAAAGGGGTATATGATTTTGTCATTCGGTAGTCGCAACTCCGGCCCGCCAGCATGGTTCATCTTTCTTATTGGCATTGCGCTGGTCTTTGCCCTTTACTATATCTGGCTTGGCTTTCGGAACTTTGTGCAAACCGGCGGGTTGGGTGTTCAAGAAGCCACCCAACAAGCG
>WGEI01000557.1 GCA_015492875.1 Anaerolineae bacterium
GTTATAATCGTTATAGCTGCGGTAGAGTAAGGCGCGCACCAACCATAACAGGGCATCTGCGTTTTCGGGCTGTTGTTCTAATGTGCGGCGCATTTGCTCGATGACAGTATTCAGGTCACCCCGTAAAAAGGCGGCTTCAATTGCTTGTAAATCTGCATTAGCTGTTTGAGAAGCCGGATTGAATAGCTGACCAATACGCCCCCATGATAGTCCGACAACAGTCGCTAGCAGGCCTAACACCACTGCCCACGGCAATAGCCCACCACTACGGCGGCGCTTACGAAAGGTGAATTGGGAACGGTCGCGGCGGATACGCATGGCTTCTACCTTAAATAAAACCATCATATGAACGATTAGCACTATCCTACCCAATCATGCCATAGTTTGCACCTTAAGCGGTCTAATTTGCCGTTATTCAGCTACAATAATTGCACATAGTTTCGTTTAGTGAGAATTAGTGGAAACAGGGAAGATATTATGACCGAGCGCATTATGATTGTGGTGACTGTTCCACCCGATGCAGTCGAGCAAGTATTGGATGCAATTTCAGCGGCAGGTGGCGGGATAATTGGCAACTACACCCACTGCGCCTTCACCAACGCGGGCACGGGCCGCTTCAAACCCTCTACTGCTGCTAACCCGCATGTAGGCGAAAAAGGGCATATTAACGCCGTTGAAGAAGTACGTATTGAAACGTTTTGCGAGCGGCAAGCGGTGAAAGCTCTAGCGCAAGCTATCCGCGAGGCGCACCCTTATGAAGAACCGGTAATTTATCTCATTCCGCTGTTAGATGAAAACGCGCTGTGAATGAAGGCAAAGGGCTGCCAGCAACCTAGCAGCCCCTTTTTATTTAACGCTCTACTCGGATTGGCACAACGTAAGGTTGCTGTACTACCCCACCATTGTTATTAATCAAGATGAGCCGTATCTGGTAGTTCCCGGGTTGTAATGAAGGGACGTATAGCTCTTCTAACTGCCCATTGATAACGCTTTGGTTATGGGTACTGCCGAAGGTCGTCCAATCTGGGAAGTTTGGCCCTATTATCTCCAGCTTATAGAACTGCACTTCTGGCGAGAATTGCACCGTGCCAATGATGGGCGTTGGCCCCGTCAACACTTGCCCCGGCGTTGGGGACGTGATGATGGCCGTCACGATGTTGGGGCCATAATTGATTGGCGGCACGAGTAACTCTGGTGTGCAATCAATCGTCGGCAAAAAGGCTAGACCATTGGCTTGTGCATATTCTTCTGCTGCCACGGCGTCCTTTTGCGATGTTGCCGGCGGCGCGATGAAAAGTAGTTCCTGCGCCCCAACTGCCTGCGCCGCGAGTTCTACAGGTACACGGCAGTATTTGGGGGGCGGTGGCCGCCGCTCCCCCGGCGCGACGTTGAATTGAATGCCATTGGCTATTTCTGGCGGCAGAGGATACGCTAAGGTGCGGAATATCCCCGGCTCTATCTCTTGAACATAAGAGCCGCTAACAGGCGGTGGTTGTGACATGCGTGTTTGCTGGACGGGGTAATATAGCCCACCATTGCCATCTGGCACGCCGGCTGGCCCATCTAATAGCCATTCGCTCACCGTCGCTGGGCAGTTTGGCGATGGGTCAGTCAAACGCCGCACATCGCAAAGCCGCCGCAAGGTGACGCCGGGCGGTGGCACGAGTTGGTCGCTGAGCAATTGGCCATTATCGCTAGCGAATGCGCCCAACAGCGCCGAATTGTTGTAGATATTGGTCAGCACTGTATTCCAAATAGGCGCGGCGCCGCTCAAGCCCGATGTGTTGACCATCGGGTCGCCATTGTTATTGCCCACCCAAACGCCGACGGCCACATTACGGGTAAAGCCCATCGTCCAATTGTCTTTGAAGTCGTCCGTTGTGCCTGTTTTTACTGAAGAGATGATGCCGTCCGTGCGTAGCGGGCTATTAGAACCCATCGCTGGGCTGCGGGCGGTGTTATCCGCCAGAATATCGCTGATGATGAAGGCGATACGTGGGTCTAATACCTGTTCGCCAAAGCCCATGCGCTGCACACTATTGGCGGTGAGGTTGCCCTGTGGACAGCCATTCTCATACTCATAAATGATATTATCATCTTTATCGAGCACACACAGGATGGATGTTGCTGGTACATAAGCGCCACTATTAGCGAATACGGCGAAGGCGTTGGTGAGTTCTAGCGGGCTAACTTCACCGCCGCCTAGCGTTAGCGAGAGGCCATAGCGGCTAGCATCTTCACCTAAACTTACCACACCAAAGCGCCGCATCAGTTGTAACAGATAATCTACGCCAACTAACCGCAAGGTTTGTACAGCGGGAATGTTATAGCTATTGGCTAGCGCTTGACGCATCCGCATGGGGCCATGATAGGCGCGGTCATAATTCACCGGGCGATATGGCGCGCCCCCATAGACATTATCAATCTCAGTTGGCACATCCCAAATAACATCGCCGGGGGTCATGCCGCGTTCCATAGCTGCCGAATAGGTGAAGGGCTTCATCGTGCTGCCCGGTTGCCGTAGCGCCGTTGTCACATTG
>WGEI01000558.1 GCA_015492875.1 Anaerolineae bacterium
GGAACAACTGTGCCATCAATATTGATGAGGAAATTGCCAATGTATTTTTGGCCGGGCAAGGGGCGGATACGCTGGCTGACCACTAATTCACCGCGAACGCTGATATTCAAGAAGGCATCTACAGGCGTTGTATCACCACAGTCATCCTGATACCAGATTTCATATTCATATGAACCAGCGCGTAAGAAGCCTTCTGGCCAGTAGATATAAGATACGGGCGTGGCTTGGGTATGGTTACAACCAATATTGCCGAAGGAGACCATACGGCCACCGCTGGCAACGCTGGGCTGGTCATCATAAACGGAATTACCCGCAGAATCGCGGATGAGCAGCTGCAAGTCTGCACCATTATTCCAGTACAGTGTGACTTCAATATCGCCAGATGGGAGATTTAGGGACTGTATCTCTTCCGGTAAAGTAGAAACTTGCCCCGTGAGCAATAGCTCAAACTCGCCTTCTGTACCGCCTAAAGTTTGGCCATAGCGCGTTGCAACAACGGTATATTGGCCAGTCTGTAAGAGGCGCAAGTTCGAGATGGCGGAGTTAATCGTTCCGGTCGTGTCGTCATTAAAATCAACGACAGAGCCATCTGGCCCCAATAAGAATAACGATGTGTCTAGATTGCCAGCGGTTGCGTTCATTGATAAGGAGATAAGCTGGCTATCATCAACGGTGAAGCTATAGGTGAGATAGGGCTGTTCGCTAGTAATAGCGCCATGCACTGGCACATCGAACTGAAGTGGCTGCGGTTGGGGCAAACTCGCCAAAGGTGTATCTAAAGTGCCGGTATAGACGCCGCCATTACCCGCTGTAGTTGTGCCATCATCAGCGATACGGAAATTAGTGACAAAAACACTATCCTGCCCATCCGCTGGTGGCAAAAGTGTACCAGAAATAGGCGGCAGAGCATTCCCATCAACAGTGATGGTCACGGTAAAGTCTACAGGTTCTGGCAGCTCGCAAGCTTGGCGATAGAAAACCAGAATCTCATAGCTGCCAGTGGACACTGGGCCAGCCGGCCATTGGGCTTGTTCGACGGGGGTGGTTGTCAAAAGTTCGCAAAGGCCGTTGGCATCCGCGCCGAAAGCGCCACCATCTGCCGTTGAGCGGGAATCCCAATACAAATCGCCGCCGGTTGGTGTGCGAACTTGCAAGTTCAAATCTGCGGTTGTATTCCACGTGAGGATAATCTGCATCCCTGTTGTGGTAAGGACTTGGCCCGGCGGGCGATAAACCGCAGTATCTGTGGACGGGGCTACAGGTGTAGTTGCAACAGGCGTTGCGTCCGCAGTTGTTGGTGTGCCTGCTTCAACAACTAGTGATAAATCAAATGTACCTTCAGCAAGGGGAGCACCCGGCGCGCGGAAAACTGTCACATAATATGTGCCATCTTGCGATAAAGTTACACCCGACACAGTGACTGAGCCAACGCCATTAACATCAGCAGCTTGTGCTAAAGTTTCTCCCTGATTATCAGTTAAAAGCAAAGCAAGCGCCAAACCGCTGGGCGAAGATGCTGTTAAAGAGATGCTATCGCCCGCAGAGGCATTATAGGTATAGACAAGAGCGTAGGTGCTGCCATCCAGCACCCCCGCAACAGACACGCCCGGCTCCAGCACGCGAGTTGCGTCCTGCGCCAGTGTCAACGACGATGAAGCAATCGCCAGAATCACTACCAGCAATAGCCGCATCGGAAGTCGAACCATGTTACCGAGCATGGAGTGTTCTCCCTACTAGTTCGGAAAAAAGGATAAACTATCTGCGCTTCAAAGTGTAACGGATAACGCCATTAAACGCTATGCAAGGAATTTGACGATTACCCTCTTATTTAAGGTGAATCGGGTACAGGGGTTGGAACGGGCGGGCGCAATTCTGCGAAATTTGTACGCCCCTCAAGAACTTCTACAACTTCTGCAATGCGAACCCCGTCGATAGTGGTTATGAGTTCATATTTACCAACCGGCACATCGGGAACAACAAAATTTTCGTTCCAGCGCGGGTCTGGTTGAACATCGGAGCCAGTATTGTTAAACACATATGTTGTCACAGTGGGCGAAGTCTCTAAGAGTAGACCGGTTGCCCAATTACGAACAGTCACTTCGGCGTCCTCGATAAAGTGCCCTTCTTCATCGACAACACGCCCGGCAATCACGCCATGACCAACATATGGCACCATCCACAGCAAGGGGTTATAAGTATCGCGGTAACGGTCGCCGCCCATGCGCACCTCAAAATGCACATGCGGGCCACTCACATTGCCAGTTTCTCCGATGAGGCCGATTACATCACCGGCGCTAACCCGCTCGCCACTACGGACGAGAGCACGAGAGAGATGGGCATAAAGGGTATAGAGCGGTTGCCCGTCATAACCGAAATCATGTTGAATGAAGACAGCATTGCCATAGGAGGCCGTGTTTTGAAAAAAGCCATCGCCAGCCCCATGCAAAACGATACCATCCGCTGCCGCCCGCGCAGTTTCTCCAATAGCGTTGGGGAAATCGATGCCATGGTGAATACGCCACGGGTTCTCCTTATCGGGGCCATCTGAGCCATAGCTGTAGAAAAACAGGCCGGCATTATTAGCGTTCGCTTCTACTGGGCGGCGGAACCAATAATGGTCGCGACCAAAGGGGTCTCTTGATAGCGGCGGCTCTAGTGCAGGTGGCTGCCAAACAGGTGTGGGGCCATCATCGCTATCGGAAAGCACAACCACATCTTCATCTTCATCTAAAGTTGTGGGGACAGGGGTTGGCGGCACAAACTCAACCACAGACACAATATCGGGGTTACTATCTACGGCAGCAGCCTCGACAGGCGTCGCGGTGGGGCCATCCGATGCGGGTAAAGTTGGCGGCACAAACTCTTGTGCAGGCGCAACTAGTGGTGTCACTGCGCCATCATTTGATAAGCCGCCCTGCCTTAATACGGCTTCCCATGCGTTCACCGTTGGGGATGGGATAAGCTGTGTGGGGATAATGGGACGGACGCCACTTGGTTGGGCGTTCATCGCTAAAATAGCGATAAAAACACCGAAAACGCCTATAATCATCAAGCCAGAAAAGATATTTGCACCTATACGGCGGCGCATATCAGCCTCCTTCATCAGAGACAATAGGGGTCGGGGTGGGCGTGGGCACGAAACCGCCTAGCTGCGATTCGGTATAAATCTCTAACATAGCTTCGTACCACGACAGGCCTTCTGATTTTAGATATAGCCAGTAGTTGATGGTGTTGACATTGCTCAGCCAATCGCTACCAGCGGGGACACGTTCCCAACCATAATCAGCAGCAAGCTGGGTGAAATCAATGTAGTAGCCTTGCGGCATTTCGCTGCGTAAGCGGCCACCTTGTGAATAGGCTTCTATATCGCCGGATTGGGCACTCAAGAAGTCCCAAGGCATGCGGCGCAACGGTTCGCCAAGTTGGCCATCCTGCGCATCTTCGGCCACGCGGACATAAACGCGCCAGTAAGTTTCTAGGCCAATATCTTCGCGCACAATTTCAACAGGGGGC
The DNA here is from genome assembly GCA_015492875.1 of Anaerolineae bacterium. Classification (GTDB taxonomy): domain Bacteria; phylum Chloroflexota; class Anaerolineae; order Aggregatilineales; family Phototrophicaceae; genus S146-30. The sequence continues at coordinate 3,514 of WGEI01000558.1, forward strand.
GGGAAGCCATAAATAGAGTCGCGTCGTATGGAGAAGGCGCGGCCAGTCTTATGCCAGTCACGCGGGGATTCACCCGGTTGTGGCGGGCGGTCTGTATCCCAAAAAGCGTCTTCTAACTGGCCGAGAAAATCCCAGCCAGCCTCTTCCAACACACGCTCGCGTAAGGCGTTGAACGAATCGTTAACGCGGTCGCTTAAATAGGCCAATGGCGCATTCACGCCAGAAAGGTCGCCCAAGCCATATTTGCCATTGCGGTTTAAGCTGGCCTGCTCGGTATACAGTGGTTCTGTTTGGGCAGGCTCTAGCCCACCGGAGTTAACGAAGGCAGCGGGCAGTGGCGCAGAAGTCCATGTTGGCCCGGTTGCGCCAGATTGAACGGCAATAATAGACGTCGGCGCGCCTGCTACGTTATAAGGCATGGCGAATAGATGTGTGCCATCTATGGTATCGGCGGCGAAAACGAGGCTTAAGCCATCGGGCGACCATGAGGGCATACGCCCTGCCCCAAGCACAGTAGGTGTTGCGCCAGGGTTATGCGCTGGTTTAACAAATACTTTCTCCACGCCATTATCAAGCGCGCTGTAAGCGATGAACTGACCATCGGGCGACCATGACGGGTAATCTTCAAAGCGCTCTGGTGTATTGGTCAAATTAAAGACTTCGCCAGTGTCGAGGGAAAAGATGTAAATATCTTGATTGCCATCACGCCACGAAACGAACGCAATTTCGCGGCCTAAAGGTGACCATGCGGGCGAGAAATCGGGGGCGGGATGAGTGGTTAGTGATTGTGGCGGTTGAGAGCCATCGACGGGTAAAACCCAGATGTCTAAATTGCCATTTTGGTAACTTTCGTAAACTAACCATTCACCACTATCAGGACTCCATGACGGTCTGGCTTGGAATGAAATATCGAAAGTCATGCGCTGTGTTTCATTGGTGATGACATTGTAAATATAAATATCCCAATTGCCATCACGGCGAGAGGCGAAGGCCAAACGAGTGCCATCGGGTGACCAAGCAGGGTCGCGGTCATCTGCAGTATCATTCGTTAAGCGTAAGGGGGGATGCGTATTCCCGACCCCCACAGCCCAAATATCAGTTTGCCCATTTTCGCGGATGGTATAAGCAATTGTGCCGCGAACCTGTAGGAACTCTGGCACGGGTGTCGCTGTGGGAATTGGAGTGTTTTGAACGCTGCTGATGGGGTTAGAGGTCGGCTCTGGTTCGTTGAGCAATACACTACTAGCAGAATTCACCACACTATTCGGAACGACCGGTCTGGCAGAGCGGGCGGGGTCTGTGGCATAAAGAATAACGCCAATGACAACAATGCCCAACAGAATGAAGAACCCACTGAGCACGCGATTGCTGGTACGTAACGGGTCTTCAATAACAAGTTGTTCAACGACGGGCACATCTTCTGGTTTAGGGTGTGCCATCATGCTAGTTGCGGATGTTCCCGCTGCGCTCGCGGCGACGGTCTTGGCGGAGCGCGCGCCTGTCCGCACAGCAGAGCCAGATGCACGCCCCAACAAACGGAGGAGCACTATACCAATGAAGCTAATAAACGCCCAGATGCGCAATAATGCGCCGCGAATGATGCTCCATAGGAGCGCTAAAATGCCTTTGATGACGGCTAGTAAACGGCGCATAGCATCTAATAGCAAGGATGCAAGCCCAACAATCAGGGCGAAAATCCCCCCTAAGATTGAGCCAGCGCCGCCTCCTGCTCCATAGATGAAG
>WGEI01000559.1 GCA_015492875.1 Anaerolineae bacterium
GCCCCAACAGCAACAGCAATCAATGGATTATCTGCCCGATAGACAGGCACGCCGGTTTCTCGTGTTAGGAATTGATCTAATCCCCGCAAGAGCGCGCCGCCACCTGTTAGCACAATGCCACGGTCCATAATGTCTGAAGCGAGTTCAGGCGGGGTGCTGGCGAGGACATTTTTAACCACAGTGGCTATTTGGTTCAGCGGCTCATGAAGCGCCTCCACGACTTCGCCGGTGCTAATGTTGATTGTGCGGGGCAAGCCGGTCACATTATCTTGCCCTTGAAGCTCCATAGTAAGCTCTTCGACGGTTGTTGTGGCAGCGCCAACTTGGATTTTGATGGATTCCGCAGTGGGCTGGCCAATGCTGATGTTATATTTACGGCGCACATAAGCCATAATCGCCTCATCCATACGCAAACCGCCAAGACGGCCACTTTCTGCACGGATGATATTATTGAGCGTAATCACAGCCGCTTCGGTAATGCCGCCACCGATATTGACCACCATATCGCCAGCGGGTGTATTAACAGGCAATCCAGCGCCAATAGCAGCAGCGAGTGGCTCCCAAATCAAATATGCTTCGCGCGCGCCGGCTTGTAAGGCGGCTTCATATACCGCGCGTTTTTCCACACTAGTCACGCCGTAGGGCACAGAGACCATCACAGTGGGGCGGAAAAAGCGCACACGACCAGCGACTTTTCCAAAGAAGTATGAGAGCATAGCCTCAGTCACTTCGTAATCAGCAATGACGCCATTTTGTAGCGGGCGCAAGACTTGAATATCTTCTTCATCGACACGCCCTAACATTTCACGGGCTGGTTGACCAAAATCCACAATACGGTCTTCTTCGGCAATCATGGCCACAAGCGAAGGCTCTTGTAGCACAATTTGGCCGTTACTGTATATCAAAACGTTTACCGTACCGAGGTCAACGCCCAATTTTTTACCAAATATCGCCATAAACTACCTACTCCCAACCGCGCAATAGCGCGAACAATGGGTCAAATTCAGAGCGGGCTAATGCGCCATACTGTACACCATAGTATAGGGAAAAGGCAACGCCCGGATAGGCCGTACCCGGGCGTTAAACGGATACCACCAACGAGCAGGGCGCTTTCCCCCCCGCCTAGTCAAGTGGCTTAGGATTCTTCTTCGTCGTCCTGAATGATGCGCAATACTGAGCCGCGTTGTTGAATCTTGCGGCTAATGCGCAAGGCCAGCTCTGCACGGCGTAAGGCTAGCGCAGCTTCGCGGTTCTGCTCTTCGGGCACACCAGAGGCCAGCATTTGAGCGGCTCTTTCGCGGGCAGCCTGCACCTTTTCAATATCAAGGTCATAAGCAGATTCTGCTAGGTCTGCCAGAACGACAACTTTATCTGGGCGAACATCGACAACGCCGCCGTAAATAGCGAAGCGCTCTTCGGCGTTGCCTTTGCGCACAACCATCTCACCAAAGCCGAGCGTGGTCAGCACTGGCGCATGGTTGGGCAACACGCCCATCTCGCCTTCTACAGCCGGCAGCACGACAATATCGGCTTCTGGCTCTTCGAAGACTTTCTCTTCTTGTGTGACCAGCTCTACATGAATCGGCATCATCGCCTCCTCGCCGGCCTATTTAGCGTTTTCGTAGCGCTCAATCACTTCTTCAATGGCGCCGGCCATGTAGAAGTGTTGTTCGGGAATGTGGTCTAACTCGCCGTCAAGAATCATGCGGAAGCCGCGAACTGTGTCTTGCACCTTCACGTAGCGGCCTTCACGGCCGGTGAACTGGGCGGCCACAAACATCGGCTGGGTCAAGAAGCGCTGAATCTTGCGGGCGCGTGCCACAAGTTGCTTGTCTTCGTCAGAGAGTTCTTCCACACCAAGAATAGCGATAATATCTTGCAGGTCTTTATAGCGTTGGAGCACCTGCTGCACATCGCGGGCGGTGCGGTAGTGTTCCTCGCCAACGACATTCGGGTCTAGAATCTTGCTGGTACTAGCGAGCGGGTCAACGGCGGGGAAGAAGCCCTGCGCCGCAATCGCACGTTCTAGAGCGATAGTGCCATCAAGGTGGGTGAACACAGCCACCGGAGCCGGGTCAGAGTAGTCATCAGCGGGCACATAAACCGCTTGCATCGAGGTAATCGAGCCTTTGCGAGTAGACGTAATGCGCTCCTGTAGCTGCCCCATTTCTTCAGCTAGTGTCGGCTGATAACCCACAGCGGAGGGCATACGGCCAAGAAGCGCGGACACTTCCGAGCCTGCTAGTGAATAACGGAAAATGTTATCGATGAAGAGCAGCACATCGCGGCCTTCATCGCGGAAGTATTCAGCCATAGTCAAGCCAGAGA
>WGEI01000560.1 GCA_015492875.1 Anaerolineae bacterium
CAGCAAACCCTCAATACGGCTGGACAAGCGATTATTACGCCGCCTATGCCAATCAATAATATCCCCTACCGCGCTGTTTATTTCCCTTTTATCTACGGTACGCAAACGCTGGGCGTGGTGGCGACATTTGTGCCAGATAATGTGCCTTTTGCCACCGAGATAGGGCGTCAAATTACATCGTTGGCGCTCTCTGCGATTGCTGGCGCAGTGGTTATTATGGCGTTTATCGGCATTACACGAGTGATTGGCCGCATTGAGGCTGTATCTGCTATAGCGGAAGCATTGGCTACAGGGCAAGCCACCGCCCGAACCCAAATGCAGCCCTCCGATGAAATTGGGGCATTAGGTCATGCCCTAGACCGCTATGCTGACCGTACTAAATATCGCGAGGACAAACTGCGCGATATGCTCCAACGTCAACGCCGAGAAACCTCTTATTTACTCACCGTCATCGATGCTTTTCCCGAAGGCGTTATCGTGCAAGCGATGGATGGGCGCGTCGTCCTCATTAACCAAAAGGCGCGTGAATTACTTGGCTCACAACATGTTTTCCGTAGTTCTGGCATTCACGAGTTGGCCAACGTCGTCGCCGATAAGCTAGGACCAGCATTAGCCCCCGGCATTTATGCTTTAGGTGACCCGCAGCGCGTCAATCTTGGCGAGAAAATGCTCAGCGCACAAGCAGCCGCCATCCTCAGCAATTCACAAAAGCGCATCGGTACTGTGATTGCTCTACGTGATATTACGGCGGATGTGCGGCAAGAACAAGCCCGTGAGCAACTGCTAAACCGCCTCTCAAAAGACATTGAGCAACCTTTGACCAGCTTGATTTCTACTGCCAGCCGTAGCCCTAATCCCACAATACACGCTTTCGCCCGTGAAATTTCGCGCCATGCTGCCCGTTTACAACAGATGATTGTCGATATGCACGAGTTGACCGCGCTTGAGCCAGAACAAGTGAAACGGGGGCAGCGCCCCTTACGACTAGAAACGTTGGTTTGGGCTGTTGCTAATGATTGGCGACAAATTGCACAGGCTGCTGGCCTAACGTTGCATGTCATCATTGAGCAAAAAGGGCTATATGTGCTCGGTGATGAATTGTTATTACGTCGCGCAATTGGCAATCTTGTGGATAACGCGATTAAATACACCCCCGCTGGAGGAGCGCTCACCCTAGAGATTAAAGATGCGGTAGATGGTGCGGCCTATTTGCGCATTCGTGATAATGGCGTGGGTATCCTTCCCCAAGATATGCCGCATATCTTCACGCCTTTCTATCGCGGCACACCCACCACCGCCGATGGCCAGATTATCCGCGTGCCGGGGATGGGGCAGGGCTTAAATATCACCCAACGCATCATTTACGCCCATGGCGGTCAAATACAGGTGCGCACGAAACTGTATATCGGCACAGCTGTATATTTCAGTCTGCCCTTAACGGCGGCTGAAGGCTATGAGCTGCCTCAGCTAGATATGGCCGATATGGAAGGGGAAACTGTGCGCTTGCCGCTAGATTTTCGGGTAGATGATGAGCTGTAGCTTACGAAAAAGCCCCTCGATGATGAGGGGCTAGAGTTTGCTTTACTTATGCTATGCTAGAGCGTCATTCGCTGAGGCTGAGGAGATACGCCACAATATCTTGTAGCTGCTCTTCTGTCCAGATTTCCGCGTAGTTTTGCGGCATCACACTAGCGGGATAGCCCTCAACCACGTAGTCATTAGGATGGGTAATCGATTGCAGGATGTATTCCTCTGCGCTCAACCCCTCAACGCGCGTTGCAGCTCGCTCGGCAATGCTCAGCAAGCCGGGGCCAACCAACATATCATCGCTATCAACGTTGTGGCAGTTAGCGCAGGCCAATCCTGCACCCTCTGGCGCGGTGTTAAACCAAATTTCACCTTGCGCTGGGTCGCCAGCAACCGCTGTTGATGTTTCTTCTGGTGGCGTGGTCGCTTCTCCCTCTGTCGCTTCTTCACCGCCCAAACTGAGTAAATAGGCCACAATATCGTTCAGCTCTTCTTGACTGAATGTTTCCGTATAGGGCGTGTGCTCTTCACCGCTGAGCGTGTGATGCTCTGCTAACACTTCATATAAATAGCCCGCTGCATTATCGCCTGCTTGCTCTGTAGCAACTTCCGCGATATTGACCAAGCCCGGCCCGATGAGCCTCTCGTCGCTGTCTACACGATGGCATTGAACACAAGCTAATCCCGCACCTTCACGGATGGTGTTGAATAACGCTTCACCATTGGTTACATCGCCATTTCCCACATCTTCAGGCACATTGGCTTCTGGCTCAGGTGTATCAGTCGGCGGTTCAGGTGTCGCCGTTGGTGGTTCTGGTGTATCAGTCGGCACTTCTGTCACTTCTTCACGTTGTTCAGCAGTTTCTGCACTTTCTTCCTGCCCGCCTGCCACATCTTCGGTGGGCTTAGCCGGTTCTTCAAGGTCTACAGCCGCCTCGCCTGTGTAGTCAGCGGCTTCGCCATGCGCATCTTCTGGTGTTTGCCATGCTGGTGTTGCAACCGTGCCACAGGCCGCAATGATGCCCCCAACGATGAAAGCTATCAATAAAACCCTCAGGCGCTTCATCCGCATGTTTGAATCCCCTCATTACTTGTGAAACGCTGTACAATGTTGTCGAGTATACCGCGATACATGGCAACGCGACAACTGTATTGGCTTAAATTACGCACTTATCAAAAGCCAGTTGTTTCTGGCCTGCGATAATGGATGAGACGTTGCAATGCCTTCAGTTCATAAGGGCGATAGTACATCTTCAGGCGGTAGCGCCAGCCGCTCAACAGCTTCAATAGATGGCGCATAGCTCCCTGTAGCCGCATATCGGTCACAGTGGGGTAGTAGGCGTTAATCA
>WGEI01000561.1 GCA_015492875.1 Anaerolineae bacterium
ATGAAGATGTAGAGGCTGAAGATGAGGCTGATAGCGCGCAGCTTGCTCAAGCAGAACAACTCCTGCGGACTATCGAAGCGGGTATGGCAGGTAGTGAGACCATCGACATCACGCCATTACGCGCCGCTTTGGCAGATGCCCGCCAACACGGTGATACCGAGCGCCAAATACGCCTTTTGAAGGCTATCGGCAAGGTGCAAATTGACCAACATCGTGAAAACGAAGCCATCAGCACCTATACCGAAGTGCTCCAGCTTTACGAAACAGCCGAAGATGCGGCCAATGTGCTGGCCACCTTAGACATGCTCTCTGCTTTATTGGCAAAAACTGATAACTCACAGGCCGCCATTCTACACGCCTCGCGCGGTATCAAATTGGCCGAAGAGCAGAGCGATGAAGAAACAAAAATGCACCTGCTCACCACGCTTGGCGATGCTCGCCAGCAACTAGGTGAGACTGAGGCGGCTGTTCAAGCTTTGACACAAGCCTTAGAGATTGCCCGTAAGCGCGAAGATGAACAGAATGAAGCCCTCATCTTGTATAAACTGGGTTATGCCCAGCTAGATGACGGCGACCCGCAAGCGGCAATTGATACATGGGAACAAGCGCTGAAACTGTTCCGTTCACAAAGTAAGAGAAATTATGAAGGGCGCACTCTCGGCGGTTTGGGCACGGCTTATGGAGAGTTGGAACGCTGGAGTGAGGCAATTCGCTTCCATACCTCTGCCTTACACATTGCCCGCGAAGTGGGTGACCGCGAAGAAGAAGCGCTACAGCTGAATAATCTGGCGTTGGCCAATATGAAGGCGGAAAATCTACCCGATGCGCTCTTGCGCTATCGACAGGCCTTGCACCTAGCGTATGAACAGGGCAACCGTGATGACATTGTCAGCACGATTGTAGACTTGGTACGCCTTATGCTGCGCAGCAAGCGCCTTTTGAGCATTTGTAACTTACTCGTGGATGATGCCCTGCATTATGACCCCAATGACCACGATGTGATAGACCTCAAACAGCAGGTACAAACAGCACTCACGCAAGCGCTGGCCAACGGGGTTCAACTCGCAGAAGTTAAAGGCACTGCCCGCGATTATGCCCGCCTTGCCTATGAAATGCTGGAAGAGTAGTTACATATTGTATGTACTGGAGCGATGACAAAGTGGCGACCTACACTATACAGGTCGCCATTGTTGTTTTTAGGCGTTTTGGTAGCGCTGGCGTATGGTAGGGATGAGATATTCATTGAATGCGCGCTCAATATCGTAATCAGGCGACCAACCCCAATCTTTCCTCGCCGCGCTATCATCTATATCGGCTGGCCATGTATCCACAATGCCTTGTCTGGCCTTATCTGGCTTAAAGCTAATGTGCGCATCGGGAAAGGCCTGTTTGACGCGCTGGGCAAAGTCCGCAGCAGAGAGGCTGAAGCTGGTGACATTGTATACCCTTTGGGTGAGCTTCTCCGCTGGTGCTTCTGCGAGTAGCAAGAGCGACTTCACCGCGTCGGGCATCGCCATGAAGGGGATGGTGGTATCCTCTCGCACAAAGCACGCATAAGGCTTTCCCTGCGCCGCTGCATGGAGCATTTCTGGCCCATAATCACTTGTTCCCCCGCTGGGAACGGTTGTCGCGCTGATGAGGCCGGGAAAGCGCACACAGCGAAAATCGACACCAACAGATGGAGCGGCAGAAAGTTGTTGGTAGTGGAAGGTATAATAGCGCCCCAAATGCTCACAATAAAGCTTGTTACAGCCATACATCGTTGTGGGATAGGGGAAGTCCGTTTCTGTGGCTGGGTGGGCGGCGGCTTTGGCCTCTAACGTGGGCACGCCATAAGCCGCTATCGAACTAGGGTACAAAAAACGCACGGGTTTGCCCCGCAAGCGCCCTTCCTCTGCGGCGAGATGCAATAGATTAATCGTTCCCTGTACATTAACTCTATGAGCTGCTTCGGGGTTGAATTCTGAATGTGTAGAAAGTAATGCGGCCAGATGGTATATGGCCTCAATATCATACTCATTTATCAATGTGGAGAGGAGTATGGTATCGAGAATATCGCCAACGATGTGTCGCTCCACCAGTGGCTGCATTGCTGGCGCTATGTTGCGAATATCAAGCGTGACAATACGGGGGCGCGGTGTTTGCTGGCTGAGCTTTTCAATTAAGCCATGCCCAACTTCACCGTTTGCCCCGGTGATGAGTATAACCTTTTGGCGAGACATCCGTTGCCATCCTTTTGGTTGAGTGATGTTAAATGACGCCTAACTCCTTGCCGACTTTCTCGAACGCAGCTAGCGCCTCTTCTAAATCCTGTTGGCTATGGGCGGCGGTATTCATCACGCGAATGCGCGCCATCCCTTTAGGGACAGTTGGGTAACCGATGGCCATCGCAAAAACGCCATTTTCAAATAGCTTGCGGCTGAATTCCTGCGCTAATGGCGCTTCGCCTAACATCACCGGGACAATAGGCGTTTGGCTTTGCCCAACATCAAACCCGAGCTTTTTCATCTCCGTTTTGAAGAAATCGCCATTGTGCCATAGCCGCTGTACTAACTCATCGCTATTTTCGAGAATGTCAACAGCTTCTAAACAGGCGGCGGCATCGGGCACAGTCATCGCGCTGCTGAACAAGAAGGGGCGTCCCCGTTGGCGTAGCCATTCGACGATAATCTTCTTGCCGGCGACAATACCACCCACCACGCCAAACGCTTTACTCATCGTGCCCACTTCGATATCAACTTGCCCGTGTAAATCAAAATGATCGACAATACCGCGTCCGCCTTTGCCGAGAACACCTTCTCCATGTGCATCATCGACCATGAGCATGATATCGTGCTCTTGCGCCACCTCAACGAGTTGCGGTAGCGGAGCAATATCGCCATCCATGCTGAATACCCCGTCAGTGACAATAAGGCGGCGGTTGTATTCTGTTTCTTCGGCGATTTTGCGGCGCAAATCTTCAACATCGTTATGCGCATAGGCCACGATTTTAGCGCGGCTCAGGCGGCAACCATCAATAATGCTGGCATGGTTGAGCCTATCGCTGAAAATGACATCGCCCCGCCCGACAAGTGCGGGTATGGTGGCCAAATTAGCGGTGAAACCGCTTTGCAGTGTGATGACGGCCTCTGCACCTTTGAACTTTGCCAACCGTTCCTCTAATTGCACATGGAGGGACATCGTGCCGGCGATAGTGCGTACTGCCCCCGGCCCAATGCCGTATTGGTCAATAGCGCGTTTCGCCGCTTCCCTTAAGCGCGGATGATTGGCCAGCCCTAAATAATTATTGGCACAAAAATTAAGTACATCGCGCCCATCAACACGGATGCGGCCATCCATTGCGCTCTCAATCGTGCGAATATGGTTATAAAGGCCGCTTGCATGCAGTTCCTGTAATTGTTCCTGTAAATAGGCCAAACGAGTGGGGATTTCTTCTACCACAGCGTTCATTCCTTTTCTAAATAAGCCTATCTTCCGCCCCCGATTTTACCACGCAGACGCCGCGCCTTGATGATTGGCCTTAGGGCATTCCATACAGGAAACGCACTTACTGTGTTCTAGAGGATGCGAAGATAATTTGCACCATCTCGTTATTTAAGAGGGAGACTTGTAAGTCTGGCCGTTTGCTCAAACTGGTGGAAAGTGCGCTGATGAGATTGGCGGCTTTTTCGTAGTATTGGCGGGCTTTTTCCTGTGATTGGGCACTAAAAGCTAGAAAGGCATAACAGCGCCACAGCTCTTTACCTGCATAAGTTTGCTCATCTTGCAGCGCTTTACGCAAGTGGCCAATAGCACTTTCATTCCCCAGCGCATGGCCGGCAATGCCTAACCACAGCCGCCCCCTAGCGCGCATCATGGCGTTATTGGCCGCCGCTTCGAGGAATTGCTGGGCTTCTTCTTGACAGGCCTGATACTCGCCCAACATCGCCAGCCCCTGTATGTAAGCTAAACGTACGTTGAACTGCGTGGCCAAGCTAGGAGATTCAATCTGCTGTGCCCGTTCTAACAAGTTCAATCCTTCTTTTTTGCGCCCTAAACTAATCCATACTAGCGCCTGATTGACCTGCATTAGCGGGTCTTCAAACTGGATATAGTCTTGTAGGGTATAGGCTTCTTCCAGCACAGCTTGTGCTTGCTCATAGGCAAATAGCTCTCGGTAAATAGAGCCAATGTTGCGCAAATCAAGTATTTGAAAATACAAGTTGCCCCGTTGGCGGTTCATGTCTAGAACGCGCTCATAATAGTTGAGCGCTATGGCGAGTTCACCGCGTTCTTGCGCAATCATGCCGAGATTAGTCATGATGTAGGGAATTTGGGTATCGTCCCCGCTTGAACGGGCGAGGTTGAAGGCGCGTTGGAAATAAGCCGCGCTTTGGGCTAAATCGCCTTGATACAGGTAAAGCGCACCAAAAGCGCTTAAAACGCCGATATGCGACGTGGTGTCACCTTCCTGCACGAGTTCATAAGCTTGCAAGAGCGCCTGTAGCGCATCCTGAAACTGCCCCATGCTGCGATACGCTGCGCCAAGCGTAAGTGCCGCTTCAATCCGCTCTTCTAGCATGAAATCTGGTGATAGTTCCTCTAGCAAACGCTGGGCAGAGGCGCTTGCCGCGCTGGCCTCTTCATAACGGTTGAGGGCATTTAACGCCCTTGCTCGCAAAACCCACATGCGGCTGACTATCGGTAGAGCGTGCTCTCTAGGCACATTGCGCGCTAGCCCTAGCCCATGCTCGACTATTGTCAGCACTTCTTTGGGCAAACCGCCGCTCCAATGGCTGATGCTAGCATTGAGGTAGGTTTCAAGCGCCTCTTCGTACATGCCGCCTTGTTGGTAGTGTTCGGCCAAGTTCGCCAAGTATTGGGGATGCTGCTCGATATATTTTTGAAGCCAATGAGCAACGAGGCGATGAAACAGCTCTCGATTTGTCCGCGTTAACATCTCATAGGCCACATCACGATAAAACGAATGGCGGAAGTAGTATTGGCGTGTCTGGGGGAAATCGCTTTCCTGACTGATAGAAATAATGCCGCGGTCTTCCAATATCTTGAGTTCGTTATCGACTTCTTCCACATCGAGAATTTCACACAGCGGTATATCCCAAAAAGTATAGCCGATAACCGCCGCCACTTGTGCAATGTGACGGGCTGCTGGCGGTAAATCATCCAACCTTGCCTGCAAGACATTGAGCAACCCGCTGGGCAAAGTGGAAAGCGTCGTTGTATAGCGATAATGGTTGATTTTCCAGCGCCCTTCATCAATTTGCTCAAAAACGCCATTATCAAACAACATGTTCAAAAGTTCTTCGACGAATAGTGGATTGCCGCCAGCACGCTCACTGATAATTTCTGAAAGTTTGCTGGGCACATTTTCCACTTGCTGCAAAATGGTATCGACAAGTTGCTGGGTTTCTTCTAGCGCCAGCGGTGTAATATCGAAGGTGCGATAAGCCTGAAC
>WGEI01000562.1 GCA_015492875.1 Anaerolineae bacterium
GGTCAAGATAAACAATGCCGCGCCTATGTGCCTGCTCTAACAAATGACCAAACTGCAATGCCAGCGACAACCCCTCTTCCGAGGGCAAACGCCAGCGCACCGCCGCTTGATTAGAGCGCATGACATAGAATAGGTTTTGGTTACGCGGCAGGGCAGGCATGGTGATATATGGCCGCCACCCTTGTGCCGCCATTTCCGCCATAGCTTGCTGAAAGCCCAACGTATCTAAACGGAATGGGCTGATTTCGCCCCCTTGTGGCGCTTCCCCTTCCGCCGAGATATAGCCGCAATCCAATAAATCAACCGCCTGCGGCACATCGGCCAGCGTCGCCAATAACTCGACTTCGTTAGCAAAAGCGCGATATTCCCAACGCGGCTCATCGCCATAATCGACATGCTCTGGCCGCAAAACCTTGAAAGCGACGGTTTGCCCCGTTTGCAAGTCTTGCGCCTCCAATACCCGCGCATAATGGCCGAGGGCGAAGGTGTCAATAAATTGGCTGAGATGGTAAACTTTTGCGAATTCCATGACCTTGTCCGATGATGGCGTGCCATTTTACTGCCTTAATGACGCGCTGCCACTTTAGGGGGATATATTCTTAAACACTAAACAACAGTATAATGCTATAGTAGAACTTTGACCACACAAGATATATCAATTTTGTGACCTGCTTGCATCCCTTAGCAGGTGCAGTAGAATAAGAGAAATACAGGTAACGCAAGGAGTCCGGTAATGCATAACCCGGGACAGAGCATTCGGCTGCGCGGTAGCGCGCTCACCAATAAAGGGCAAGTGCGAGAAAATAACGAAGACCGCGTCCATTTGTGGTTTTCCGATCGTGATAACCTTTTATTGGCCATTGTAGCCGATGGTATGGGGGGCGCTGCCGCCGGAGAAGAGGCCAGCCGTATCGCCATCGATACCATTCACGCTGATATTTCTGATTCTACAAGAAATGATATTGCCCAACTAAAAGCTTTACATGAAGATGAAATTGTTAAAAAATTGCGTGAAGCAGTGAAAGATGCCAATGAGCGTATTATGGAGCGCGCCCATTCTATGCCCGAATATAAGGGGATGGGCACAACCCTGACATTGGCCTTTGCCCGTGATAACCAAGCGATTGTGGTTCATGTTGGCGATAGCCGCGCCTATCTCGTCGATGGTATCGATGGCGCTATTACTCAAATTACATCTGACCATAGTTTTGTTCAAGCACTCGTTGATGCTGGCCATATCCAACCCGAAGAAGCCGATGACCACCCGATGCGCAACGTCCTCTATCGCGCTTTAGGCCAATCGCCCGATATTGATATTGATGTGTATTATAACAATTTGCATATTGGTGATACGTTAGTGCTGTGTTCCGATGGATTGACTTTACATGTGCAGCCGCAAGAAATTGCTGATATTGCCCGCGATGAAACCGACCCTGCCGCCGCCGCACGGCGTTTAATTGCATTAGCGAACGAGCGCGGCGGGCGCGATAATGTCAGCGTTGTTGTCATTCGAGTTGATGCGCTAGAACAATCAGCCGAGTCTCAAGCCGCCAGTGCGGAAGGCGAAGATGACGCCAAAGATGATGATGCGACCATTATCTTGCGTGACCGCGAGCGTTGGGGTTTTGCGCCAAAGCAACCTGAAGACAATGAATCACCTAAAGCGCAAGTTTCGCCAGTGTTGGGGGAGACCGAACGCATCTCTGTTGTGTCACCTCACTACATTATCGCTGCTGCTGAAGGGCATAATGATGATAGCTTTAATCAGTGATGCGACAAACATAGTAAATTAACGCAGATTTCCCCCCATCTCCCCACACAGTGGCGCGAATTGCGGTATAATAAACCCGTGATATGGATATTTTTAACGCTCTATAAACTGAATTGGGGTTGAGGCCGATGTCTGACCGTCCCATTAGCGACCAAGAACAAAACGAAGAAGAAAGCCCCCAACAGGGCTGGCATGCGCCAGAATCCCCCGTTAAGTGGCAAAAACCCAAACAAGCGAAACCACGTGCTGCTTGGCGTGTGCCAACTTTGCCGCAAGACCTTTCGGAAGAAGCGACCTCATCGGGCGGCTGGCATCTGCCAAAGCAGGAAGATACCACCTTCACCACAGATGACGTTAGCGAAGTCACAGAAGAGCAAGTGACCTCGCTCGTGGAGGCGCAACCAGAGCCTGTGGCGCTCAGCCCAGAAGATATGATGCGCGATTTTGAGCAGGTGGAGACCGAAGTTGCGCCACCTCCAGAAGATATTGTGCCTGATGAGACAGAGTATGCTATCTCAGAGGTGTCTGATTTAGATGAGGCTGATGAGCAACAAGCCATCGACACCTTAGAGGATTCGCTCGACCATTTAGAAGACGACGATGAAGAATCCTTCAGCATGAGTGAGTTGGTGGCGTTGGCGAGCCTTGTGGATGAAGAGCCGCATATTGAGGTGGAAGAAGGGGCTGCCGCGCCAACTGTCGCCCCGCTTGCCCAACAACAACCCGCCGCAGAAGAAACGCCGCCCGTAGAAGATAAAGACCTCAGCCCTGCAGAGCGCGCGCTCTTACAGGCTGCTTCTGCCGCGCAATCCTCTTCACAGGCACAGACCTATGCCGAACAGCAACTAGCCGCCTTACAGGGCGACCAACCCGCAGCGCAGGGCGATGTCTCTGCGCCAGCAGATGCCGCAACGGACCCCGAAGCTTATGCCCGCCAGCAGTTGGCGGCGCTCAGTGGGGCAGGAACTACACCAGCGCAACCCGCTACGCCCCAACAACCCCAGCTTGACCCGCAAGTTCGGGCACTAGCACAACGTTATCTCGATACCGAGCAACAGGTGCGCTCCCTGCGCCAGATGCACGCAGTGGGGCAGATTACCCGTGAAGATTTGCAGGAACGCCTGCGCAATCTTATGGTGCTAGATGAAAATCAAACTTACTGGATGCTGGGGATTAACAGCGACCAGTGGTACAAATTTGAAAATAATCAATGGCTGCCCGCTACCCCGCCCGCATTAGAGGCGTTGCGTCGCTACGAACAACCCGCCCAGCCGCAAACCGGCGCGCCCCGTACCGAAACCGGCCAATTGCCCGTTGTGGATGAATTGCCAAGCGGCTCATTGCCTTACATGCCCTCATCAACAGGCGTAGAGAGCGGCACTTCGCAGATGTACGCCGGCTATGATGCGGAAGAAGGCGCGACGTTGCGCTTTGATGAATCGCAACCTTTGCCGCAGCAAGTGCCTAAGCGCGACCCGGATATGACGACTGTCACGCCCGCCGCCTTCAGAGACCGTATCCCCACCGGCGCAGAGCCGACTGTCGTCTCTCAACCCGCTGTATCTGGTTATGATGATTACAGCGCGCCAACCGTCGCCACAGGCATCCCCGCTGTAGGCACATTGGGCGATGAGCCAGTGATTGAGCAGCCTTTTGGCGATGAAGTGCCAGATTACGACGCAGAGCAGGCCGGCCCGATTTACCAGCAAGTTGTAGAGCAACAGCGCCGCTCTATGACCAGTATTCTCATTTTCGCCCTGATTGGGCTTTTGGGCTGTGGCTTCCTGACTGGTGCGGGTATCGTCGCCGCTGGTCTCGTTTGGTATAACGGCCTTGTTTCGCCTTACGAACAAGCCATCGCTGAGCTAGGTAATTACCAACCGCCGCCCAATACGGTGCGCGTCCTCGATGCAGAAGGCGGCCTCATTGCCGAACTGATTAAAGGTGATGCCGGCGGTGCACGCACAGAAGTTGACCTTGAAGAAGTATCGCCGTGGATGATTCACGCCGTTCTTTCTACGGAAAATGAGCGTTTCTACGATGACCCCGGCTGGGATTTGTTTGCTATTGTGCGCGCCTTCATCCAAAACTTCACCAGCGGTGAGATTGAAAGTGGCGCTAGCACCATCACCCAGCAGATTGCGCGTAACCTCGTCCTACAATCCACTGAGGCGACGGCGACCCGTAAAATTAATGAGATTGTTGTCGCCAATCAAATCGCCCAACAATATGATAA
>WGEI01000563.1 GCA_015492875.1 Anaerolineae bacterium
GCCTTATTGGCAGCACGAAAAAACAAGAAGACTATTGGGCTACAGGATTTACAAGCAGCAATCGAGCGTGTGATTTTAGGGCCAGAGCGCAAAAGTCGCGTTATTAGCGAAGAAGAGCGGCGCATCACAGCGTATCATGAAGCGGGGCATGCTGTACTCGGCCATCTGTTGCCCTATGGTGACCCGGTACGCAAAGTAACGATTATCCCACGTGGCATGAGCGGTGGTTCTACTTTATTCCTGCCAGAAGAAGATGTTTGGTATACCAGCCGTTCGCGGTTATTAGACCAGATTGTCATCGCATTGGGTGGTCGTGCGGCTGAAGAAATTGTCTTCAATGAGATTACAACAGGAGCAGCGAGCGATTTAGAGCGGGTGACAAAACTGGCGCGGGCGATGGTCACGCGATTTGGCATGAGCGACAAGCTGGGGCCAATGATGTTCGGGCAAAAGGAAGAAATGGTTTTTCTTGGGCGAGAAATTGGCGAGCAACGAGATTATAGCGAAGCTGTCGCAGAGGAAATTGATACAGAAGTGCGCCGTATTGTCGGTGAAGCTTATCATAAAGCGCGGGAGATATTGAAAGAGAATCGCCACTTGTTAGAAGCTGTTGCCCAACGATTGCTTGAAGTAGAAACACTGGAAGAAGAAGAATTTCTAGCAATTGTCACTGGAGAGGTGAAAACCCCAAATATCACATCTGCTAACATCACAACTGCAACTGAGAGTGAAGAAGCGACGCCTCAGGAAGAAGCAGATGGTGATAATCCCACATTGGGAACAGCGCCTAGTCCTGCTTAAGGCCTAATAACCGAAAAAGCGGCAAATCATCACTTGGTCAGGTGTGCCACAGACAGTTACAAGAGAATAAATCATCAGGCCGCAGATGGCACATGCAAAGAGTGTGAGCAAGCAGCCACACCACGCAATAGGGCCAGCGGTGAGAATTTCTATAAATAGTTCGAAAAAGCCGAGCACAAAGCCTAATGTGCCACTGATGAATTGTAGGGCGACCATCAGGACAAAGCCCACAACACATAAGCCACCACACAATAACACAATACCTAAAGCTGAATTCAAGTCAAAATTTTGCAAGAAATCCATATCATGCCCTCTTTGTCGCTGTCGGGAATTGTTGTAAAAGGGGCATGCCCTAAGACATGTCCCCATTTAGTATATCCCAACCTTGATTTTCAGCATGGGTTTGCAATTTTGGCTCTGGATAGGTGGCGACAGGGTGACCAACTGAGGCCAAAAGGGGAATATCGGAGACGCTATCGGCATAAGCGTAGCTCTGGGTGAAATCTGCTTGAATTTGGCGGGATGCGAGGGCTTGCTTAACGGCATCAACTTTGCGCGCGCCCATGAGTGATGCCCCAGTGATTTTGCCAGCACAAACATCGCCATCAAAAGCAAGGCCTGTCCCTAGACCGATATCTGCCCCAACACGCTCGGCAAAAGCCTGAACGAGCATATCGAACATGCCAGAAACGAGAATGACGAAATGCCCTTGTTGTTTATGGTAGGCGATACGGTCTAAAACTTTGGGATAATAGGCGTCTGCAAGCTCTTGATTGACGACGCGGTCAAAAACTTTGTGAACTGATTGGCGCTTCCAGCCTTTGAACAGGCGTGCCATACCAATAATCCAATGATGGCGAAACGTCACATCACCAACGAGGCCGAGTTTGTTGCCATAATAAGTGGGAATAAAGCGGATTTTCTCCCAGCGCACTTTGCTTTGATTAACTTCTGGCTGTACGAGAATAAAAACCCATGGATTGATTGAAACAATCGTCCCTGCAATATCAAATAAAGCAACTGTAGTGGTCAAAGTAAACTCCTATTGTGGGTTGCAAGCGCCAGTATTTGTTTGAACCAGCGACCATGAATCTGCGGGGGTGCTGCGGGTATAGCAGTCGCAGTATGTGGCCGGTTCGCCTTCTCCATACCAAAGCACATATGACACGGTTGTTTCTATACACACTGCATTTTCATCTGTATAAAAAGCCGTGGTGCTGGAAATGCCAATACCGCGCTGGGCGGCTTCACTGATGAGCCAAACCCGCAACATTTGCTCTGGAGCATCACCTTGCGGTATACGGATTTCGCCCTGCCCTTGAATCACCAAAAAGCCAATGATGCACGGGGTGAATAACAAGGCAAACCATAAAATTAGCAAAAGGATGCAGCCTAAGCGCGCAACGGGATTACGTGGCAAACGAGAGGGCTGGGGTTGTGATGTAACTTCTTCGGGCGTTATGCTCTCAGACATTCAGTAACCAATTGTATTTCTGAAACTGTACTTTGAGGCGGTCTGCATGTTGCAGGATAAACTCGCGCTCATCAGGGTTTGGCATAAAAGGTGCGATGCCACGTAGAAGATTACCCTGTTTGCGATATCCTAGCAAACTGCCACCGAAGTCCGAAGCATACCATGAAAAGAGGCGGGATAGGGAGACCGTCATTGTTTCTTTATTGAGTTTTAAGCCGCCATGCATGAGGAAATTGTGAGCAGCAAGAGTGAGTTGTTGATCGATGTTTTCTGTTTGATAAACGCCGATAGGCGGGCACAAAACAGAGGCGCATACAAGCGTGAAATGAATGCGCGGGTCTAAATGGGGTAAGACAAACTCATAGCGCGGGTCATGGCGGGAAAACTGTGAGCCAGGCAAGGCGGGGTGGCCGGCATTGGCACGCAAAATGCCGTGTTCAATATCATTAAGGCTGAAACGCAAGCCACCAATGATATAAGCAGCACGGTCAAAAATACCACGAATTTCGGTGATGCTGCGGCGAACGCCATAAAAGATGACGGCGTGAATGGTTAAGGTGTTATAGAGATTAATCCAGAACGCCAATCGCTCCTCTAAGGAAGATA
>WGEI01000564.1 GCA_015492875.1 Anaerolineae bacterium
CGCTAGGGCCAACAAGGGCGACAAATTCGCCAGGATTGACATGAAATGAGACATCGGAAAGGATGAGGGGGCCATCGGCAACATAGCGGAAAGAGAGGCGGCTCACTTCTATTTCGCCACTGAGGTCGCCGGGGTCAGATTTAGATTCATCGACTTCTGGCTCAGTCTGAATAATTGGCTTTAAGCGTTCATACAAGGGAACTATATCGAGAATCGAGGTAATGGCTAATGCAAGTTGAAGGCCAGCAAGTAAAAATTGGGTGAAAGCGGCGTTAAAAGCGAGAAAAACGCCTGTAGAAATATCGGCAGATGACACCATAGCAAAAACAATGATGGAAGCCAATAGCGGGAAAAAGGCATTGAAAACGGCGAGGCTATTCTCCATATTGCCAGCAGCAAAGGCAAGACGCCGTTGGCGGGCAAAGGCACGCGCCCAATGAGCAAAAGCGCGGTGTTCTACAGCGGCAACGCGCAATTTAGAGATGCCAGTTATAAACTGAAGAATCATACCCGAAATGCGCCCCTGCTCTTCGGCTTGGCGGCGACGGTAGCGCATTTGCCAGTAGCCAGAAGCGATTGTGACAATGAAAATCACAAGCACGAGGATAGTGGCTGCTATCGCAAGGCGTAAATCGACGATGAAGAGCAAGAGGAAGTTGAATATGGAGAAAATTGCAGTCAATAGTGCCAGCACCACTGTGCCAGATAGCGCGCGCCGAATGGCGCTAATGGCCATAGCACGATTGCTCAAATCGCCGGCGGTATAGTTGCGGAAGAAAGGCGTGGGCAAGCTAATCAAACGGTCCCAGACTGCGGATTGTAAGGCGTGGTCGAGTTTGATTTCGATGCGTAGAACAGCGATGTTGCGCACGATTTGAAACAGCACAGCGACAACAGCCACAATCAATAAGATAAGGGCCAGTTGGAATAACTGGGTACGGTCGGCGGCGGGAATGACGGTATCGAAAATGTAGCCAATTGCTAGCGGCGTAAAGAGCGCTAATAGCCCCCCTATAGTGCCCATAGCCAATACCCAGAAAATTTCTCGCCCTGCCCCTTTGAAGCCGAAACGTAGTAGCGCCCAAACGTTGAGCTTTTCGGTCGGCAGGGTGCGATAGAAAACATAGGCAAATTGAGAGAGGCGGGCGGCGACGGTTTCATCAACTGGTATACGCTGGCCTGTAACGGGATTGACCATCTCATAACTAGTGAGCGATTTTGGGAGTAGCGCCACAGGCTGGTTGCCATCTTCGAGATAGCCCAACATAGGGCCATTATCATGTTGCCACCAATCATCTTTAAGCGCCACGCGCCGTTTACGAATTTGAGAGGCGCGGGTGATAGCATCAAGAGATTGCTCTTCGGTTTGGCCGTCTATGGGGTCACGGCGTGCTTGAATACGAACGCCAAGCGCACGCCCGATGAGTTTGCAGGCGGCTAAAAGCGGTGTATCCCCTGTAATCGTTGTAGAGACAGGCTGAGACTTATCTGCCTCTAAAACTGATACAAGACGGTGGAGAGAATCGGCTGTGCGCTCATGGTCAAATTCAGCGCGATATTTGAGGCGTTGGATATCTTGCTCAAGCGCTTCGAGGGTGTCCCACACCATGCAATCTAAAATCATGCGCTGGAAGTTGTTCAATATCTGCCATGAAAAAGATTGGTCTACGAAAGATTGGGTTGGGAGGGCATAAATGACGCTGTCCTGATTGCATTGCAGCCAGGTATCGGCAGTTATGGGGATATAGTCATCTTCGCTGAAAAGGGGTAATTCCGCGCGTCCTAGAAAATGTGCAATTCCCTGCTGGACGTGTGCCCATAGCACCCCGCGACGAGGACGAGTGACTTGACCTGCGGGAACGTTCGTCGCTTGCGCTGGCTCTAGAGGGACATACTGGCGCAGTGTAGCTTCGCCCTCAATGCTATGTGAGAGGCCTTTAACCCATTCATCTAACAAATCTAATGCAGTGCTTTGATGCTGCTCATCGTGGATGAGTTCATCGAAACGTTGACGGGGGATAGTAGAGACGAATGTATTGTTCACACCAACAGCAATAATATCAATTTCAGCGGCATAATGAGATAAATCCATGCTGAAAAGCGCTTGCCCGGCACGGGCGCGAAAGAGGTGATGGCGAGAGCCAACAACGCGGCCCTCCGCAATCCGCACGGCAAAAATATCGACAAT
The DNA here is from genome assembly GCA_015492875.1 of Anaerolineae bacterium. Classification (GTDB taxonomy): domain Bacteria; phylum Chloroflexota; class Anaerolineae; order Aggregatilineales; family Phototrophicaceae; genus S146-30. Next base: position 2,189 of record WGEI01000564.1, read on the forward strand.
GCCGCTCATAATAAGCCAAACAGTATCGGGCGTGTTCAGGGAAAGCGGCGTATTACTGCCAGTACGTCGCGGTGGGGGCACATCAAAGCCGAATGGGTTTTCGACAATGTGTTCTTGGGGATTGGTAGGATTAGAAGCCATGATTTATCCCAATTTAGAACAGATACTCTTGATAAGCGCGCGACATTTCAGCTTCAACTGCTTCAGCCTGAATCAAGTCAGCATAAGGGCCAGGCACTTTATGCATCTCATCATGGGTGCCTCGTTGAACAACCTGCCCACGGTCTAAAACGATAATTTCATCACAATCACGGATAGTGCTGAGGCGGTGGGCGATGATGAGGCAAGTGCAGCCACGACGACGCAAAGCGCTATCAATTTCTTTTTCGGTAATGGGGTCTAGGGCACTTGTCGCTTCATCAAGCACCAGAATAGATGGATTGCCGACTAAAGCGCGGGCAATCTCTAGGCGTTGCCGCTGGCCACCGCTGAAATTACGCCCGCCCTCTTCTACGAGGAAATCATAGCCTCCGGGGCGTTCGGTGATGTCATCATGAATGCTGGCATCTTTTGCGGCGGTGATGATGTTTGTCTCTGGAATTGTTGGGTCCCAGAGGGTGATGTTATCGCGGATAGTGCCCTCGAACATGAAAATTTCTTGATCGACCATCGTGAGAGAATTCGCCAATATATCGCGCGGGATTTGGCGGCGGGGAATACCATCAAATAAAATTTCGCCTTCCCATGGCTCATAGAGGCCAGTAACAAGGCGTGCGATTGTAGATTTGCCGCTTCCAGAACCACCAACTAGCGCAACGCGAGCACCCGGCTGAATCGTGAGGCTGAAGTTCTCGATGAGCGGCGCTTCTAGGCGGCTGTAGCCAAAGGTGATATTGCGCAATTCAACATAGCCCGCCAATTTGCCGTTTGTTGAAACAGTATCGGTTTCATGGCGGGTAATTGTAATGTCAAAGCCTGTTGGCGATGCTGATATTTGCGGGTCTGTTTCGTAGCGTAAAGCGTCGTCTAGGCGCGCCATATCGCCCACTGCTTCTTGAAAACGCCCGCCGAGATTAACGATTTGGTTTACGGGGGTCACAAAACTGATGAGCAAGGTTTGGAAAGCGACCAAGCGCCCCATAGTTAAAGTGCCTTCCATAACCTGTACCCCACCCCAGAAGAGCAAGGCGGCGGTGTTGAGAGCGGTCAGAAATGGCGGCACTACACTGAGCAACTGAGTAGATAGGGCGAATTCTTGTTCTGCATTGAGGCTTTTGGCTTGATAGCCAGCCCAGCGCGAGAAGAAATCATCTTCTGAACCTGTCGCTTTAATTGTCTCTATGGTCTGTAGGCCGTTGACGGCAGCCCCTAATAGCTTGCCACGCTCATGAAGCAGGCGCTGATTTGCGTCGACACGGCGGCGGGACACGATTTGTAAGATGATGATGTTGATGAAGGTGATGGCGATGCTGATAAGCGCAAGTTCGACATTGTAGATGAACATTAATGCGCCGTAGAAGAGCACAAGAATGATGCTGAGGGCGGCAGTGGCGAGTTCTCCAGCGAGAAGGTGAGCGACGCGGTCGTTAATGGCTATACGAAAGCTTATCTCGCCATCATAACGTTGGGCGAAGAATTCGATGGGCAGGCGCAAAATATGCCATAGAAATTGGGCAGAACTGGCCAGGGCGAGCTTTGTCTCTAAACGAAGCAAGTAATACTGCTGCATCCAAGTCAAACCCGCTTGTACTAAAGCGGTGAGCGCCATAGCGCCAAGCAAGCCAATTAGCCAATCTTGCCCTTGAACGAGGATATTATCAACGAAAATTTGAGAGAAAGCTGGAATAGCAAGCCCCGGAATAACGAGAGCGAGGCTGATTAAAACAACGAAAAGAAAGGCCGTGCGTGAACCGTTGAGGCGCTTCCACAAGCCGCCTAATAATCCGCTGCGGCGGCCATCTCGCTGGAAATGCTCGCTGGGCTGAAAGGTCATGACCACGCCAGTGAACGACTGGTCAAACTCTTCTACTGAGACAGAACGGGGGCCGACGACAGGATCATTGAGATAAATGCGGTTACGGCTCACGCCTTCTACAACTAGAAAGTGGTTGAAGTTCCAATGAACAATGACCGGCAAATCCATCTCATAAAGCTGTTCGGGTTCACGGCGATAGGCTTTGGCTTCTAGGCCGTAGCGGCGGGCGGCTTGTAGCACATTTTTCGCTTTACTCCCATCACGAGAGACGCCACAGGCAACACGCAACTCTTCAAGGGGCACAAACTTGCCATAATAACCCAATATCATCCCCAAGCAAGCAGCGCCACATTCCACCGATTCCATTTGCAAGACGGTGGGGGTGCGGACGCGACGACGGCGACGGGGGCGAGCGATAACTCGTGGGGTTTCTTCGGATTCAGACGGTGGTGATGGTGGATTGGGATTATGTTCAGTCATACCATTTACCTACCTTATCCACCAAAAAGACCGGGGAATATCATATCTACAGGGCGCTGTTTATCGAGAATGATGGTGGCGGTGGCGAGTGTGCCACTACGAATTTCCACATCTGGGCCTTGTGAAGAAGTCCATTTATAGCCTGTGGGGGTATCGGCGGGGATAAGTTC
>WGEI01000565.1 GCA_015492875.1 Anaerolineae bacterium
CGCGTAGGGGTGGCGTGGTTACACGATAGCTGTGGAGAATGCGCCTACTGCCAGAATGGGCAAGAGAATTTATGCGAACAAGCCCACTTCACAGGTTATACTGCTCAAGGCGGTTTTGCTGAATATACCACTGTGCCACAATCCTATGCTTACCCCATACCCGCCGCTTTCAGCGATGAAGAAGCTGCCCCACTTCTTTGTGCGGGCGTGGTTGGCTATCGTTCCCTACGGTTAGCGGAGCTAAAGCAAGGGGAGCGGTTGGGGATTTATGGTTTTGGGGCGAGTGGTCACATTTGTATCCAAGTTGCGCGTTATTGGGGATGCGAAGTTTATGTTTTCACCCGTAGCAAAAAGCATCAAGACCATGCGCGAGAATTAGGGGCGGCATGGGTAGGGCAAGCACAGGACACCCCACCCCAAAAACTTGACCGCGCTATTATTTTTGCGCCAGCGGGCTGGATAGTGCCATTAGCACTAGGGCATCTACGACGAGGCGGCACACTAGCAATTAATGCCATTCATATGAGCAACCTACCGGAGATGCCCTATCATCTATTATGGCATGAGCGAACGATACGCTCCGTTGCCAATGTTACCCGAGCAGACGCAGAGGAGTTTTTACCCCTAGCCGCAAAAATCGGCATTCGCAGCACTACCCAGATATTTACGTTGGAAGAGGCCAATCTTGCCCTAAGCCAAATACAGAGCAGTGCACTCAATGGCTCAGCGGTTTTACGTATTAGCTCTTAGGCACAAGACGTATGAATTTACGCTTACCCACTTGCAATACTGCGGGAAGCATGTCCGGCGAAACCGTTGCTGCGGGGTTGGTTACCGGTTCTTCATTCAAACGAACGCCAGATTGTTTCATCAAACGTTTGCCTTCTCCGCTGCTAGATACCATATTCAAGCGGCGCAAGACATCTAAGATACGCTCTTCTTCAGCAATCGGTTCTTCAGGAATATCTTCCGGCAAACCACCACTACGAAACACTTCATTCCAGCGCTGTTGGGCAGCTTCAGCATCTTCTGGGCTATGGAAGATAGAGACAATTTCGTATGCTAGGCACATCTTCACTTCGTTCGGATGCAATGCGCCTGATGCTAAACCTTCTTCCAGCTCGTGTAATTGCTGGGGCGTCCAGCCCAAAATTAACTTATGGTAGATCGGCATAGCCTTATCTGGGATGCTCATCACCTTGCCATACATATCCCACGGTTCGGCCAGCAGCGGGATATGATTGCCGAGACTCTTGCTCATCTTAATTTCGCCATCGGTACCGGGCAAACTTTCCCCCATAATGATGGCGATTTGCGGGCGCTGGCCGAGTGCCTGTTGCAGCTTGCGTCCTGCTACGACGATATTGAAGAGCTGGTCTTGTCCACCTACTTGTACATCTGCTTCTTGAGCAACAGCATCATAGGCCTGCATTAACGCGTAGAAAAACTCGTGCAAGTAGATAGGGCGCTCTTCCTTGATGCGTTTGGCAAAGTTATCACGTGTGAGAAACTGTTGCACAGTGAAATTACTTGCCAAACGGATAATATCGGCAAAGTCAAGTGGGGCAAGCCATTCATCATTGCGGCGTACACGGGTCAAATTGGGGTCTAAAATTTTGAAAGCCTGTTCAGCATAAGTGCGCGCATTTTCTTCAACCTGCTCACGGGTTAGCTGGTCGCGCGCTTTCTCCTTGTCGGACGGGTCACCAATCAGGCTGGTAAACGTCCCAATCAGGAAAGTGACATCATGGCCAAATTCCTGAAATTGGCGCAATTTACGCATGGTGATGGTATGGCCTAAGTGTAAATCCGCAGTGCGCGGGTCATAGCCACAGTAAACGCGCAAGGGACGCCCCTCGCGCTCGGCGTCAATCAAACGCTCGCGCAGTTCGCGGCGCATATTCTCTTTAATTTCTGGGTCGCCATATTCCACACCCGACATCAAAACTTCAACTTGCTCATCAATTGAGACCATAAAGCATTTATCCTATTGCTCCATTCACCGATGAAACGAGAGAAGTATACCATAAATTAGGGGAAATCTGTTATGTTGAGCATGACTAGTTTTTATAGGCTTTTGCAGCTCTTTAAGGCTCTTAAAGAAGCAAAATATCAATATGTAATCACGCACGCCCTTGTTGCTCATAGCTATACGCACTATAATCAGCGCGAGTACGGATAACCTTGAGATATTTAGGGAAATAAGCATGAAACCGATGAGCAGCGCCGAAGTGCGGCAGGCGTTTTTAGATTTCTTTGCGGAACACGAGCATCGTATTATCCCATCTTCTTCATTGGTGCCGGGCAACGACCCTACCCTGCTATTTACCAACGCGGGAATGGTGCAATTCAAAGAGGCCTTTCTCGGATTAGAGCAACGCGATTATACCCGCGCTGCGACAGCGCAAAAGTGTATGCGTGTTAGTGGCAAACATAATGACCTTGAAGAGGTTGGGTTTTCACCGCGCCACCACACTTTTTTTGAAATGTTAGGCAATTTTAGCTTTGGTGGTGATTACTTCAAAGTGGACGCAATGCGCTTCGCCTATCAGCTGCTCACCGATGTATTTGGATTACCACCTGACCGCTTGGCGTTCACTATTTATGAAAAAGATGACGAGAGTTTTGATTTATGGGTGAATGAGATAGGTATTGACCCGCGCCGCATCGCACGATTGGGGCCAGATAGCAACTTTTGGCAAATGGCGGAAACAGGTCCATGCGGTCCAAATACTGAAATCTTCTGGGATTTTCAGCCAGAAGAGGGGGTTGATACGATTATTCCCGCCCTAATTGAGGACAGTGACCGCTTCATTGAAATTTGGAATCTGGTATTTATGCAATTCAACCGCACCCAACCTGACCCAGAACATACAGGCCAATGGGATGAGCCATTACCCAAACCCGGCGTTGATACAGGCATGGGGTTGGAACGCATCACCAGTGTTTTGCAAGGTGTGGGGAGCAATTTTGAGACGGATTTATTCACGCCGATTATTGAAGCCACGCAGAAGTTGACAGGGCACAGCGACGCGCAGCGCGATGAAAATCTCGTACCCTATCGTGTGATTGCTGACCATATTCGCGCGGCGGTGTTTCTCATCGCTGATGGCGTTTTGCCCGGCCCAAAAGGGCGTGATTCTGTTGCGCGTTTAGTTATTCGACGGGCGGCGCGTTTTGGGCGAAAAATTGGGCTGGACAAACCGTTCCTCGCGCAGGTTGCTGAGGCCGTTATCAATGTTATGGGGCATCACTACACAGAACTTGTTGAACGGCAGGAGGCAATCCAGCGAGCAATCACGCGGGAAGAAGAGCTATTTGGGCAAACCATGGACCGCGGTGTCGCTGAATTAGAAGCGATGTTGGATGAGTTGCCACAAGGCGGCGTATTAAGCGGCGAGCAAGCTTTTTATCTGAAAGCCACGCTTGGCCTCCCAATTCAGGTGACAAAAGATATTGCTGAAGAGCGGGGATATACTATTGATATGGCTGGCTTTGAAGCGGCAGAAGCAGAGCACTCCCGTGTGAGTGGCGGTGGTCAAGCATTAGGGCATATGGAATCGGCTGATGCTTATACCGAAGTTTTGGAAGGATTAAAGCAAAATGGCCAACTCAGTGATGAAGGGGTAGACTATCGGCCTTATGGTCCAACAACATTAAACGCAAAAGTCATCGCTATCTTGCGCGACGGGCAACTAGTAGAGCAAGTTATAAGTGGGGATAAAGTGGAAGTTGTCCTCGATCGCACGCCTTTCTATGTAGAGTCTGGCGGTCAAGTTAGCGATACCGGTTATATCAAAAGCGATGGTTGGACACTCCAAGTTGAGGATATGAAAAAGCCGCTGGGGGGCTTAATTCTCCATATAGGCGAAGTGGTTGAAGGCACGCCCCGCGTAGGGGATGAAGTCAGCGCAGAAGTCGATGCAGAGCGTCGGGCAGATATTACTCGTAACCATACTGGCACGCATTTACTACATGCCGCACTTCGTAATCGGTTGGGCACGCATGTCCAACAGCGTGGGTCATTAGTTGCACCAGACCGCTTGCGTTTTGACTTCGCCCATGATGCCAAAGTGAGTGTGGAAGAGCTTGACGCGATTGAGGAAGAAGTTAACCAGATTATTATTGCCAACTATCCTGTCAAAGCCGAGTACAAGCCCCTAAAAGAAGCACAACAAGAGGGGGCGATGGCGCTTTTTGGCGAAAAATATGGTGAAGTCGTCCGTACTATCAGCATTGGTAGCAACGGAGAGCGCTATAGTTACGAGCTATGCGGTGGGGTACACGTTGGCGAAACGGGTGAAATTGGCCCATTTGTTATCGTGAGTGAGGGTA
>WGEI01000566.1 GCA_015492875.1 Anaerolineae bacterium
CATCTTCCTCATCTTCAGCAAACCATTCGGAACTCGCCTCTGCCTCTGCTGGAGTGTGGTCTGCAGAGGCAATCGCCCCGACATCGGCTAGCCAATCGGGTGCATCGCCAGAAATAAGCGGTTCTTCCTGCTCATAAGCCGCATCTTCTTCAGCCACCTCGCTTAACCAGTCCGGCATGTCTGCCTGTGTCTCTGCTTGCGGCGCGGGTTCATCATCACCCATACTCAACTCGGCCAGCCAATCTGCCTCTGCGGTCAGTGGCTCTTCAGTATCTTGGCTCCAATCATATTCCGCATCATTATCCAGCGAAGGTTCTTCTGGCTCTGTAGCGGCTTCGGCGGCGGCCATAGCCCCGATATCAGACAGCCAATCGGGCGTATCAGCAAGCGCTGCCGCTTCATCTTCTGCTTCGGCATCCTCACCCCAGTTGAGTTCTTCATCTCCAAAAAGATTGTCTTGTTCACTCACGGCACTTTCAGCCTCGAATTCCGGTTCAACTTCAGCCATCCAATCAAGCGCATCGTCAATATCTTGTGCTGCTTCAACCTCTGCTTGAGTCTCAGCCTGCGGTGCTGCTTCTGTGAGCCAATCGGGTAAATCATCAGACGGCTGCGCTGCTTCAGTAACCTCTTCGTTGATTTCATCTTCTGATGCTAACCAGTCTAACGCATCTTCTGCATTTTCGCTTTCAGCGAAGAGGTCGTCAACAGGTTGCGGCTGCTGGTCATCTTCCTCATCGGCCATCCAGTCAAGGGCATCATCCCCCTCAGCGAAGAGGTCGTCGATGGGTTGCGGCTGCTGGTCATCTTCCTCGTCGGCCATCCAGTCAAGGGCGTCATCCCCCTCAGCGAAGAGGTCGTTAACAGGTTGCGGTTGCTGGGGCACTTCCGGCTGTTCTTCATCAACCTCGCTCAGCCATTCAAAATCATCATCATCAAACAATTCATCAGCGCCCATTGTGCCCTCCACAGTTTGCGCTTGTTCGGCGCTATTGCTTTTCTCAACCCACTCTAGCCCCTCATTACTATCTGTATATTCAAAGAGGTCATCTTCGGTTGCAGCTTGTGGTGCGCCCTCTTCAACCCAATCCAGTTGTGCATCGAATTCGCTTTGCGCTTCAGCTTGGGGCGAAACTTCTGTCTCTTCTAACCACTCTCGCTCCGCTTCCATAGCGGCTGCTTCCGACGGCTCTTCTTCTAGCGGCTCATCGGCGATAGCGTCTTGCTCAGCCTGCGGCTCGGTGAAAAAGTCATCTTCCTCGCTAGTCTCTTGTAACGCGGCTATTTCCTCTTGGTCTGCTAACCAGTCAAAGCTATCGTCCTCATCGTCTTCTTGGAAGAGCACCGCCTCGCCATCTGGAACAGAATCCTCAACATCTTCATTCACCCATTCCATAGATTGGAGTGGGGGACTAGCCTCTTGCTCTTCAGCTAGACTTTCAACATCGAGCATTTCTTCTAGCAGCGCATCGTCTTCCAGCCATTCCAGTCCCGCGTCATCTTCTTGAGATTGGCCGAATTGCGCAGTGGCATCGGCTGGGTCTGATGAAACGGATGGCGGTATAAATTCCTCTTGCGCTTGTTCTGGTTCATCGTCTTCAGATAGCTCAATCCCCGCCTCTTTCATCCATGCTAGCGGGTCTTCCTCAAAGATGATGCCTTCGTCTGTGTTTTCAACGGCTGGCGCTTCATCGGCTTCAATTTCAACACCACTAGACCGCGCCCACGCTAACGGGTCTGCTTCGTCTAGCGCCTGTAGGTCACCACCATCCTCTACACCATAAGGGTCAGAGTAAGCTGGTTCTTCATCATCTTCAGATAGCTCAATCCCCGCCTCTTTCATCCATGCCAGCGGGTCTTCTGCATCGCTTCCCGGTAATTCACCAGTGGGCGAGCGTTCTTCTGCCGCTTGTTCTTGCGCTTCTGCTTGATCTTCTGGGAAGAGTTCGCCAAAATCAACTTCTTCTAAGAAGTCATCCTCTTCTTCATCGAGTTCGGCGAGTAATCCGGTGAGGCCGGTAGCTGCGCGCTGTTGGCCTTCTTCTGGTGATAGTGCATCTTCAGCGCTGGTTTGCTCTATGGCATCCACATCTAAATCATCAAGTTCCGCCACTTCCGCCAGCCAATCGTCGTCCTCATCGTCATCTAACGAGGAGAGCAATCCGGTGAGGCCGGTTGGCGTGCGCTGCGGTTTGGCTTCTTCAGCTTCTGTGCCAGATGCTTCAATATCTGCTAACCAACTGTCATCGTCCTCATCGTCATCTAACGAGGAGAGCAATCCGGTGAGGCCGGTTGGCGTGCGTTCGCCTTCTGGAGCTTCTTCAACGCCCTCTTCTTCAGTGAGTTCGGCCAGCCATTCCTCTGGTGGCAGTTCTTCTGCATCGCCCTCATCGCCAAAGAGGTCTTCTAACGCAGGCGCTTCCTCATCTTCAAAGTCAAACGCTGCGCCTAAATCATCATCTTCTAGCCAATTTTCATCATCTGTTTCATCGAATAAGGCATCAAATGCCTCTTCTTGTCCAGAATCAGAGATGTCTAGGTCTTCGCCAAGCTCTGCAAACCAATCTGGACTTTCTGTTGTGAGTTCATGCTGGGCGACCTTCTCATAATCTAGCTCATCTAGGCGAACTAGGTCATCTGGTGCCGCTTGGCCAGTTGCCAACTCACGCGCAATGTAAGGGTTGACCGCTTCAATCCGGTTGAGATAGCGTTGGGCATCGGAGGGGCGCTTTTCGCCCAGCCACAGCATCACCATAATCTCATTGGCATCTAGGCAATCTGGCAGGTCTTTTAATACCGACAGCGCGACTTCGCCCGCATCGACTAAATGGCCAGCCCCCCATAGTGTCATCGCCAACAACAGGCGCAGGTCTACCCGCTGGGGAGATTTATCTAGAGCTTGCGTTAAAACATCTAAGGCGCGGTCATAAAGCCCGTTGCGGATATGCTGTTGGGCTACTGCACCTGCCGTGAGTTGGATTTTATCGACATGTACATTATGGTATTCGGCATACCATCCCCGAAGGCGCTTAATGACTTCTTCATCATTAGGTTGTTGTTCAAAAGCGCGCTCGGTATGCCAAATAGCGCGTTTCATATCATTTAAGGTGGCGTAAATTTGCCCCAAAGTGTTATGGGCTTCAAAATCGAGCGGGTAAACGGCCAAAATGCGGCGGAAGATTTCTGCCGCTTCTTGCCAACGGTTTTGCTGGACTAATGCCCGCCCCAAAACGCGATAGGTTTCTACACTACGCGGGAAGTGCTGTAAGATATGGCGGCAATGATGTATAACTTCTTCTGTAGATTTACCCTGTTCAAGCAAAGTATTGAGTTTGCGAATATACTCTCTAAGATTAGTTTGTGCCATAAGGTTAACCTGTACGCTGCCAGTAATAAAAGTAAGCCGCCGGTCAATGCCTGTAATTGTAATAGCGAATGTGAAAAATGCACAATAAAACCGACTGCTGTTAGTCAGCGTCTTCTGTGTTAAGTATAACACAATTCAAGTATTCGGCTTGATGCTATTTGTTTCTTTCATGTTCAAAATTTGCTAGGGATAGATTGTATCGAGGTTATGATGTGCCGAACAAACAGCACTTTAGTCCTATTGGTACTCACTTTGTTTTTTATGACCGCTTCTGCCCAAGATACAACTGAGCCAACCTACCCGACTTTAGAGGATTTTTGGGAAGGGCGTGCAGAGTGGGTTGTAGATATTGAAGATGTTGGATTGCCCATCGGAGAGAGCGATACCGTTTATTTAGGCGATGGCGTTTATCGCTCCTATTTGCACGCCAGCTATGAATCCGCTGGTGTGATTGACCAATGCGGGGAAGCCGTTGAATTTCCCGGCTGTATGACACTATGGGAAAGTACAGACGGGGGAGCGAGCTTCAATCTCACAACGCCCGTTTGCCTGATGCCGTGCCAAAGCTGCCCCTGCGATGATACCCGCGACCATATCACCGCCCAGCAGTACCCCCGTGTGTTTTATACCGATGATATGGTCTATCTGGCCTATGAATGGCATGCTCAAACTATTCTCCGCACTTCTCCAGATGGCCTCTCATGGAGCGATTGGTCATATTTGCGCACTCCGGGCGGCACATGGCCGAGTTCTTATTCACCGTGTAGCGAGGTTGAGCGCATTGGCCCACACCCCAATATACGGGGCGAAGTTCACGATTGCCTCGTTGGCGCACCACCGGGCCTCTATGTCGAAGGCGATATGCTTTATGTGTTTGTTGGCGCGGGAAGCTCTCCAGCCCATATGCGTTGCTATAAAGGCAATCGCTATGCCGCACTTTCTACCCTTCGCCTTTGCGATTACGACCCTTTATTTAGCGGCGCAGAGGAATATGGGCCAATCGATGTTTTTGGGGCAGAGGCTAATGCTTACTTTGACTTTCGCTATATCAGTTCTGCCGATGTCTTGCGTGTTGGCGAACGTTACTACATGGTCTATGAGGGTGTGCGTGGCCCCGATGTTTTGGAGCGCGGCATGGATACACAATTTGGGCTGGGCTTTGCGCGTTCCGTTGGCTCAGAAATTGATGGCCCATGGGAAAAGTACCCCTATAATCCAGTTATCATGGATATGACCTTTAACTTTGGGATTGGCCATGCCGATTTGCTGGTGGTGGACGGCATCACCTATATGTATACCGCCACCTCTGAAGATACGCGAGGGCGCTATATTTTACAGTGGAAATCAACTGAGTAGGTTGAATAGAGCGACCGAGTTGTTTTTTGTGCACGATGTCACTTTGCTGAATTGTGACGCTAGGTTAAACTATAAACAACATATCTGAGCTATAAGGAGCTGATTGAGATATGACACGTAAAATGCTATTTGTTGTAATGGCCATAGCGCTTTTAGCTACATTGGCGTTATTGCCAGCCACCGCCCAAGAAGATGAATTTATTTTCGGCGTTGTTCTTGTTGGCCCTAAAAATGACCGCGGCTGGAGCCAGGCGCATTTTGAGGGTGGCCAGTACGTAGCGGAGCACATGGAAAATGCTGAGATGCTGGTTTTTGAAAGCCTGAATCCGGCAGATGCTCCCGAAACCACGTTATTAGATGTCGTCACCGAAATGGTCGATGCTGGTGCACAGTTAATCTTCACCACATCAGACTCCTTCGAAGAAGATACCTCTGTGGTGGCGGAGGCTTTCCCCGATGTCGTGTTCATCAATGCCTCTGGCGATGATGCCCTGACGGGCGAAGCGCCGCCCAATGTCGGCAATGTGATGGGGCAGATGCCTTGGGGCAAGATGATTGCTGGTTGTGCTGCTGGCCTCGCCACTGAAACCGGTAATATCGGCTATCTTGGGCCACTCATCAATTATGAAACCCGTCGTTTGGCCAACTCCGTTTATCTTGGCGCACGCTACTGCTATGAAACCTATCGTGATGGTGACCCCGAAGACTTGACCTTTACCGTGACCTGGATTGGTTTCTGGTTCAATATCCCTGGTGTGACACTTGACCCCACTGAAGAGGTGAATAGCTTCTTCGATAACGGCGCTGATGTGGTGATTAGCGGTATCGATACTACCGAAGCGCTCACGGTGGCCAGCCAACGCCGTGAAGCGGGTGAAAATGTCTACACAGTCGCCTATGACTACATTGATGCCTGTGACGAAGCCCCAGAAGTTTGTCTTGGCGTGCCTTACTTCAATTGGGGGCCGTCCTACCTAGCCATTGCCGAATCCGTACGCGAAGGTACATGGGAGCAGGATTGGCAATGGGTTGGCCCAGATTGGGAAGACCTGAATAACCTCGATACGAGCGCCATTGGCTTCAACTTTGGCCCTGCGCTCAGTGAAGAACAAGCCGCCAACTTAGAAGACTTCATCGCCCAAGCTGCCGCTTTTGCAGAGGAAAATGATACCTTCTTCCTCTACGAAGGTCCGTTGAACTATCAAGATGGTTCTGAATTCATCCCCGAAGGCGAAATTGCCGACCCCATCGACGTATGGTATACCGAGCAATTGCTTGAGGGTATGATAGGCGCTAGTGAATAATCGCGGCGAAAACAAAAATCGAGGGCACGGTATTCTCGCCGTGCCCTTTTTAGTTCTAAAACTGGCCTTGTTGGGTAATCGTGAGATTATGGATGTTGAGCTGGCTGGCCTCTGGCCGAAGTGTGAGACGTATGCGCACAGTATTTTGTGGCCCCAAATGCACATCTGGCGTTCGTACGCGGGTGCTTGAGGTTCTGGTGGGTAACCCATACTCTACCCATTCACCTGTTTGCCAGTTCCATAATTCCAAATTAGCCTGCTGCCCATACCCACCAGCGAGCTGAACGAAAACGTCCACTTGGTCGATTGTGCTCAAGACCGCGCCTTCAATGGGCGTAAATTGTACAATCAATTCCCCACCGGGCAGAATGTACGTATTTGTTGGCCCATTTTCCCGATTGCCACCACGTTCGCGCATCAGCCATGTGAACTGGTCTGGTGTAATCAGAATGTCGGTATTTTCGGGCGGAGCAACTTCCACTGGTATTTGCACAATATAGAGTGTCGTATCACTGGCAGACCAGTTCGTGCCTTCTACTACTGTATCCAATGCTTCTGGCGTTTGCGTTGTCCAACCAACTAAGTAAACATGATTGCCCCGTGACCTTGAGCCATATTGGTCAAAGATGATGGCTTCTAATAGTGCTTGCCTACGTTGCTGTTCCTGTATTTCAATATCATCAACGAAGCGGTTACGGGTGTTTATCATCTCGGAATAGCTCTCGTAGCCCATAATGTCCATGACCGTTGCGGCACGGCTTTCTTCTTCTCGATAGCTGATGCCCGTGAAAAGATTGCTCAGTGTTTGGCCAAAGGTATGCTCCATCGCTGATGGAATGGGGACGCCTTCTGGCTGGAGGGTGATTTGCCTCCCGTTGAATGTGACAATGTCTCCCGGTTCAAGCGGTTCGTCAAGGGCATACGCCGCGCCCCGCACCAGCAAAACAGGGTTTTCTAGGGTGATGTTGCTATCATTACGCACCGACCCGCGCACAACCTGTACATAATCTGTGTTTTCGCTCAGTGATTCTGTGTACTCAATTACTAGATTGCCGCTAATATCGGGCGCTTCTGTATAGCCATCGGCCAAAAAGCTGGTGAATATGCCGCCATCCGCAGAGAAATCTACCGCTGAAAAAGCACCATCGCGCTCTTCTATTGTGAGGTTTGTCCCACTACCAGATAGAATAGGCGAATTGGTGTTTTGGGGTAATACGCGCAATAAGCGGTTGGTTGATGGCGTATATTCGCCATTATCGCGCTGCTCTGCAAGGGAGAGCGTGTATGTGTTACGTCGTGGCGCTAGCAAGCCTATAAGTTGTTGTACGCGCGCCGTCTCATCTTCTGGCCATACTTCTACTACTGTCAGACGGCTTAAAGTGACATCATCCCCCCGCAAGTTGAAGCCCATTGTCCATGAAATAATCGTGAAGATGATAATCAAGACAGGCGTTGTCACCCATGCCCATTCACGGCGATTAACCGCATTCAAGACCATGTAATTCACAGGCGCAATGAGAACAATATAGCCAAGCAGAAAGGCCAGTAAAATCGTCGGCTCTGGCAAAATGCTGCGCCCTGGCATGATATTGATTGCTGTCGCTGCATCATCCCAATCCCAAACGCCTTGTACCCATGACGGCGCAGGTGAGCGTGTTGATGTGAGCATAAGCAGCATCTCATCCCGCCCAGCCCAATCGCGCAACGGCGTGAGCAACAAATCCGCCACGATGTAATCCACCACACCAGCGCCATATGACCGCCGTATCACTAGCGGTAAGCCATCATCCGTTTGCGCCAAGATTTGCGCGCCCTCTCGCACCTCGCCAATGGCAATGGTTGTTGCGCCATTCAAGTCATCGTCAACATAGCCCGTTAACTGTATCAAGCCATCGAGGTTTTCCACATTGAGGCTATCTTGTGGCTCAAAGGGCAAAATATCCTGTAATCCCGCCGCCGCGCCTTGCCATTCTGGCCCGCCCGTGACAATCAGTTGCCCGCCCCAAGCAATCCATGCTTTTAAGGCCGCCAATTGCCGCGCTGTTAAGGCGGAAGTATCGGCGTTGTTGATGA
>WGEI01000567.1 GCA_015492875.1 Anaerolineae bacterium
GTATGAATCATTGCCATAATGTAATCACGTGAATAGTTCCGACGGTCATCGTCAGGTAAATAGGCGGTGATACCTAGCGCCTGTCCACGAGGCACAATCGTCACTTTTAAGACTGGATCGGCTTTAGGTGTGAGCAATGAGACCAGCGCATGGCCTGCTTCGTGGTACGCAGTCACCCGTCGTTCTTCTTCGTTGGATAGTGGCGGGCGCTCTGTGCCAAGAATGATGCGCTCAAATGCTTCTGTGAAGTCGCTCATCTCAATACGCTTGCGCGAATGCCGCGCCGCTGCTAGTGCGGCCTCGTTAGCAAGGTTAGCAATATCTGCGCCGCTGAAGCCAACGGTTGCTTTGGCCAGCGATTCTAAATCTACATCCTCAGCAATGGGTTTACCCCGTGTGTGGATTTTTAGAATGTGTAGGCGGCCATTACGGTCTGGCAATCCAACAGTGACCTGACGGTCAAAGCGGCCAGGTCGCAACAGCGCTGGGTCTAACACATCTGGGCGGTTAGTCGCAGCCATGACAATGACGCTAGAAGTCTGGTCAAAACCATCCATTTCCGCCAACATTTGATTGAGCGTTTGTTCGCGTTCATCATGCCCGCCGCCTAAGCCTGCACCACGCTGGCGGCCTACTGCATCAATTTCATCGATGAAGACGATGCTAGGCGCGGCTTTGCGTGCTCGGTTGAATAAGTCACGCACGCGGCTTGCACCGACGCCGACGAACATCTCCACAAATTCTGAGGCTGCAATACTGAAAAATGCGACGTTAGCCTCTCCAGCAACCGCCCGTGCCATGAGGGTTTTGCCGGTGCCGGGCGGGCCTACCAGCAGCACACCCCGCGGAATACGCGCCCCCAGCGCAATGTACTTATCAGGGTCTTTGAGAAAGTCGACAATTTCTTCCAACTCTCGTTTAGCTGCATCTTGCCCCGCCACATCCTCAAACGTCACTTTAGGGCGTTCTTCATTGTATTCCCGCGCTTGAGAGCGCCCAAAGCCAAAGACATTTGAAGCCTGGCCTTGTGCCCTTCTTGACCACCATATGAAAAATGCCACCAGTAGCAAAATAGGGCCGAAGTTGATGAGTAGCGCTAATAGTAACGAACCCTCTTGCGGGTCAGATTCTATTTCTACGTTATTTCCAACCAGAAGGTTATGAACGGCCTCTTGGCTGCCCGGAGGGAGCTGTACGGTGAATCGAATTGCATCAGCCGTGCCGCGCGTAGTGGGAACGCGGGTTGCTGATGTAAATAAGCCCTGTAAGGATTCCTCTCCTTCGTAAACAACAGATTGGACGTTACCAGCCTGTACTTGTTCATAGAAGAAGGAATATGGAATCTCTACAGCTGCTCCACCAAATCCCCCGAACATATCGGGCGCGGCGAAAAGCGTCCAGATGATGATGGCCAGTAGCAAAACAGGCCATAGCCAATTGCGCCACGGTTGTTGTGGGGGCGGTGGTTGCTGTTGTGGTTCTTGATTGGGTGTTTCTTCATTAGGTTTTTTCGGAAATTGCATTGTTCCTATCGCCTTTGAACGATAGCGGCTCTATTATACGACAGTATAGCCTACATCACATAAGAATCGTGCAAACTCTATCTTACAACGGCTGAAAAACAGAAAATCTGTTTGTTCAGTAGCAGCTTCAAGCGGTATAATCAATGCATGTAGTATAACAGGAAGTGGCTCATGTCAAATAGTGAACCCCAAAAAACATCGAACGAATCAGAAAAATCGCAAACAGAAGACGTAACCGCAGAACAATCTACGCCCAAATCAGGCGATACCTCCGCTGTGGAGAGCGCTATTGTAGCTCATGGGCCAAAACCCGCTACAGAGGCCGCCAGCAAATTAGAGGCGGCTAGCATGCAAGGGAAACTCGTTCCCAGTGGCGATGCTAAATCAGCGCCAGTTGCAACGCCACCATGGACTTTGCAGCAGTTTTTTAATGGCGAGATAGATTTAGATGCCGAGCTATCCAAACGTTTTCCCACTTTGCCCGTTATGTCCGATATTCGCTTCCGTACGCTTGGCCAACGAACTGGGCGCAATGTCGCCACTCTTTCCACACAGGATCAATCAGCCTCGTTGATCATCGATGCCGATACGCCTTCAAAAGTCATACAACTTTCGTTCTCATTTGCCTCAATGCTATCGCTGCGCTTTACGATGGATAATCTGAGCGATATGGATCGAGAGCGTTGGCTAGAACTGATGCACCGCCAACAAGGTGGTTTGGCGTTTCTTTGGGGGCAAGAGCGCTGGGAACGCGATTATCTCATTTGCATTTCGCGTCGTTATTACACCAATATCTACGCCTTTTCGCCCCGTTATTACGAGGCCGCCGCCCGCTTAACGCCGGGAGTTACGCGCAAATTGTTAAAGTGGCTGCGTGAGCTTTGGAAAGAAAAGCCGCAGGATAAGCAAGAACCACCGCAAATGCTCTCATGGTGATACGTTTTTGAGCGGTTCTGTACAGTGTGGGATTCCCTGTTTATACTGAAGTTGGCTCATTGTTCTGCCAGAAAAGATATAGCACTCTATGAACCGCTTAAAAGATGAAACTAGCCCATATTTACTTCAACATGCTGATAATCCCGTAGATTGGTATCCCTGGGGCGAAGAAGCATTCACTGTTGCCCAACGAGAAGATAAACCCATCCTACTCAGTGTGGGGTATAGCGCCTGCCACTGGTGTCATGTGATGGCGCACGAAAGTTTTGAGCATGAACCCACTGCCGAGCTGATGAATCGCCTCTTTGTCAATATCAAAGTCGATCGTGAAGAGCGCCCGGATATTGACGAGATTTATATGACCGCCGTTCAGACCTTAACCCGTTCTGGTGGTTGGCCGATGACCGTCTTTTGTTTGCCCGATGGTCGCCCGTTCCATGGCGGCACATATTACCCTAGAGAACCGCGTTATGGGATGCCGTCTTTCCGCCAAGTTTTGGAAGCGGTTTATGATGCTTATGTGAATCGTCGCGAAGAAGTTGAACGCGCCGCAGAGAGCCTTGCCAACCTATTGAACCGTGATGTATTGGCGATAGGCGCAGTAACACCCGATTATGATGCGCCAATGTTAGACCAAGCCGCACAGATGCTGCTGGCCAATTTCGATCGCAAGCACGGTGGGTTTGGTGGCGCGCCTAAGTTCCCTAATCCGATGAATTTAGAATTTCTGCTTCGAACTTATCTGCGCACAGGGAACGCTGAGCTATTGCACGCTGTCACGTTTACGCTGGAAAAAATGGCACGCGGCGGCATCTATGACCAATTGGGCGGCGGCTTTCATCGTTATAGTGTGGATGCGATTTGGCTTGTGCCACACTTTGAAAAAATGCTCTACGATAACGCCCAACTAAGCCGCTTATATTTGCACGCTTGGCAAGTGACAAAAGAGCCGTTCCATCAAGTGATAGCAGAAGATATTTACGATTATATTTTGCGAGAAATGACTGCCCCTGAAGGTGGTTTCTATAGCGCCACAGATGCCGATAGCGAAGGTGTTGAAGGTAAATTTTTTGTCTGGTCAAAGGCCGAGCTTGAAGAAATTCTTGGCGATGATGCGCCCATTGCGATTGAGTATTGGGGTGTAACAACGCGTGGCAACTTTGAAGGGCACAATATCCTTCATGTGCCAAATAATGCGGAAACTGTCGCTGAACGCCTCCAAATGAGCGTTGAAGAGCTACAAGAGCGTTTGACACGCGTTAAAGATAAACTTTTTGCCGCGCGTACTCAGCGTGTTGCTCCGTTGCTAGATGACAAAATTTTGGCCTCATGGAACGGCCTCATGCTAGCTAGCCTCGCAGAAGCGGCGCGTGTGCTAAAACGCGATGATTACCTCATCGCCGCCGAGCGCGCTGGCGAGTTTATCCTCAATCACATGACCACTGATAAGGGGCGTTTATATCGTAGCTATCGGCAGGGTAGGGCGCGTTTTAACGCCTATCTCGAAGATTATGCTAACCTTATTGATGCCATGTTGGAGCTGTATCAAGCGACCTTTGATATACGTTGGTATCGCGCGGCTGTGCAATTTTCCGGTTTTGTGCTTGAACATTTCCGCGCTGATGACGGCGGGTTTTTCGATACCAGTGATGACCATGAAAAGCTGATTGTGCGCCCGCGCAATTTGCAGGATAATGCGACACCGTCTGGTAATGCAATGATGGCCAAACAGCTTTTGCGATTGGCTGCCTATACTGGCGATAGTCGTTATGATGATGCTGCCCGCGCTACATTGGCCAAGCTCACCGAAGCAGTGCGCCAGTACCCGCAAGCTTTTGGCGAAGCATTGAATGCTATCGATTCGCTAGTAACTGGCTTAACAGAGGTGGCGCTTGTTGGCAATCCAGTTGAGCCACAAATGCGCGCGCTCCTCGATATATTATCCGCCGAGTATCGCTCTAACGTAGTGGTGGCGTTAACACGTGAAGATATGCCCGATGAAGCGGAAATTCCCTTACTGAGCCACCGCACCCGTGTAGATGGCTTGCCAGCAGCCTATGTGTGCCGCCAGTTTACCTGTAAAATGCCTGTGACAGATGTTGAAGCCTTACAAACGCAGTTGAACGAAAGCAGTTGACATGCCTGTATTGAAAGACCGTATTCTTTTTGTCGATGTTGAAGCTACATGTTGGCGAGGGCGTCCACCGCAAGGGCAGCGTAATGAGATTATCGAAATCGGCATTTGTGAATATGATATTCCGTCGCGCCGCTTGAAAAATAAACGCAGCTTACTTGTCCGCCCGCGCTATTCCACCATCAGCGCCTTTTGCACCGAATTAACGACCCTCACGCAGGAGATGGTAGATGACGGCTTGAGCTTTGCTGATGCTTGCGCCATTTTAGTACGTGATTACCACGCACTAACCAGCATCTGGGGGAGTTGGGGGGATTTTGACCGCCGCATTTTTCAAGAACAATGCCAGCTTTTTGGTGTGGAGTACCCTTTTAGCGACCACCATGTCAACATCAAACGCCTATTTCAAAATGCGAACCGCTTGCCTTATGCTCCTGGCCTTGCCCGTGCTTGCGGTATTGCTGGCTTAAATATGGAAGGCACACATCATCGCGGTCATGATGATGCGTGGAATGTTGGGCGTTTATTCCATGAACTCACCATCGAACATGGCGATAAATTGCTGGAGCGCTATTGGGGCTAATATGCAACAGGCACAAGACTACTTTCGTTTAATGCTGTTGACCGTTGTCGGGCAAGCGTATGAAGCCGCTGGCTACCAACTTGTTGAATTGCCTGTACAGTGGAGTGGTGGCCAATTTCTCTTTCGTAAGGTCTTAAACGAAGCACTGTACGCTTTTATTCAATACCAACATCTGGCGTACGTTTCCACAGAATGGGCCAATGCGCCCTCTCGCTTTCGGGTGACGTTAATTCGCAGCGATAACCCCGCCGCCCAACGCAGCCCTCATCCCGCCTATGTGAGCCGCGATTTATCGGCATTGGTCGTCGATGATTTTGGCGTGCAAATTTTGCCCTCTGCCGCACATTGGTGGACATATACCAATACAGATGAATTGGGGCACGCTTTAGCAGAAGCCGGCCATTTGGTTGTTGGCTATGGTATGCCGTGGCTTGTGGGGGAGCTAGAACCGCCGTTGCCTTAGCGTAGGGTGGGCGGCATTGACAGGCGAATACTGCCTGCGCATAATGAACTTGGTAATAATTGGGGTGTAGTGTGATGATTATTTTCGGCGCGAATACACGTTATAAAACCCTGCACAAAGGGCATTTTTACTGTCCAAACTGCATGACAGAGCGACCGTATGAGTTGAAAGAAGCGCGCCCATATTTTACGCTTTACTTCCTGCCTGTGTTTCCCATAGGTAAGCCGCGGGAAGTGGTGCAATGCGCCCATTGCCAGATGATTTTTGATACAACGGTATTGAGTATGGAAAAGCCCAAACGCCCCATGTCGTTAGCAGATATACTCAATCATCTAGATGACCTGTTGGCTTCGGGCACACCCGTCGAATATCTCGTTCGGGATATGACTGCCGCCGATTTAGAGCGAGAAGTAGCGTTGCGCGCTATCCGCGATGTGATAGGCGATGCGCGTGTAGAATGCCCTGATTGTCATCTATCTTATGCCTCTGATATAACTACTT
The DNA here is from genome assembly GCA_015492875.1 of Anaerolineae bacterium. Classification (GTDB taxonomy): domain Bacteria; phylum Chloroflexota; class Anaerolineae; order Aggregatilineales; family Phototrophicaceae; genus S146-30. The sequence goes on from WGEI01000567.1 coordinate 6,141, forward strand.
GTTCCGTTTGTGGCCGTTCTTTGGAGCATCATGCTGACTAAATTACACTTTGCCCTCATTGTAGTAATCGCTTTATCGTTAACTGCTTGTAACTTGTCCTCATCGTCAGATGCGACGGTTTCTCAAGGTGATACCACCCCGCAGATTATCGTGGTCACGGCAACACCGCAAACCGCACCCGTTGAGCCAACACAGGCAC
>WGEI01000568.1 GCA_015492875.1 Anaerolineae bacterium
GTTGAAATTCAATAAGTCATCTAGGACTAAGAGCACAGACTACGGTTACCAGTAAACAGGTGGTGAACGGGGTCAAGGGGCAGCGTCCCGCGTAACAGCCACATGGGGGCTTACCGCCCCAAACCCCCGTTTTAAGGACTAGCGTCCTTAAAAATCCTATTAGAGAGTATCATCGAGCATGGCGACAGGATGAACTGTCGCGGCAATCTATCCATAGCGCCAAGTTCACCAAATGATACACTACTCCCTATTATCATCATATCGTTAGGACAAGCAGAATTAATCTTAATATACCTTAATTGACATCCTAGCATAATACCTATATAATAATGATTGTGCCTTGATTAATTAGTAGATGTCCGCCTAGTTCTCTGCATAACTTCTAAGTGAGGAGCTAGAGGCCATCAAAACAACAACATACCTTCAGAAGCGTCGAATAAGATTATCCGCTCATGCGCTCCAACGCATGCAAGAACGGTATGTCAGTTACGAGGAAATCAACCTCGCCTTAAAATATGGTCAACAACAACCCGGAACGAATAAGCGCACCTATAAAGGGATAACGGTTGTCTTTGAAAGACAAGCTAATTTCTTAAATGTCATAACCGTTTGGCGCAATAACGTGCTATCAGCAGCTTAGACTAAAGTTCCCCGCCCATTCAAAACCGGTTCCATAGTGGGCATCTACAATCAAGGCACTGCTCATCCACCATGCCGCCACCGACGCAGAGGTTCACACAACCAAAAGGCGGGGGTATCTCGCCCCGCCCTGTCGCCCATTCCGCTTCGGCCACCTCGCCCGCTCATTCAAACAAGGCGCGCCTATACGTCGCCTATCGCCTGCGTCGGTTTATCCAATAGCGAGGACGCAAACTGCATGAAGCGGTAGACATCGGCGAAATTGGTCGCCAACCCCACACTGATACGCACCGCGCCCACCACGCGCCCCAACACCAGTATGAACTGCTCGAAAGTCATGCGCTCTTCTTCCTGCAAACATCGCTCTAGCTCATCTTTGGAAAGCCCCAGCGCCATCTCCCCCGCGCCGGGATTACAAAAACAGCCCGTCCGCAGCGAAATTTGGCGCGTATTGGCCAGCCGCTCAATATCGCGGTAGTCAATCAGCTCGCCCTCAGGATCGAAGAAGTTGAGCGCAATTGTACCGCCGCGCATATGCGTATCCGTCGGGCCATAGATGCGCACCAGCGGCGCCCTGTTGCTATGGTGTAGCGCCGTCAGCTCATCCAACAGCCAACCCGTCAAACAGGTCACGCGCTCATGAATGGTATCGATGCCAATCTGCTCCAAATGCCGCAACCCAATTTCCACCGCCGGCAAGTTCAAATAATCAATCGTACCATCCTCAAACGCCTCTTCGCCCTCTTGCAAAAAGTGCACGCCCGCCTGCACCGAAGCCAAAGTAATCGTGCCGCCGGCGAACCATGGCCGCTGCAATTTGGCCAACTTATCCCGCTTAGCAATCAGCGCCCCCACGCCTGTCGGATAGCCGAACATCTTATAAAACGAGAGCGACACATAATCCGGCTTCCACTGGCTCAGGTCGAGGCGGTTCGTTGGCGCAAAGGCTGCCGCATCCAACAGCACATCCCAGCCCAGCGCCTGCGCCCGCCCAATCCACTCTAGCGAATGCTGCACACCAGAAAAATTAGACTGGGCTGGATAGGCGAACAGATTGGCAAACTGCGGGTCGGCCATCTCTAAAAAGGCCTGCAAACGCGCCTCATCGATGCGCAGCGAAGGCGGCAACACCGGCGCATAGGTCACTGTCGCCCCGCGCCGTTGGGCAAACTCGCGGATGCCATTCACCGAGTTATGGTTATCGAACAACAACAAATAGTGGCCCCCCGCCGCAAAGGGGAATGCCTCCCCCACCAACCGCAGCGCCCCGCTGGCATTCGGCGTGAAGATGACGACATACTCCTGCGGGTCAGCATTGAAATAATGCAGCACATAGTCGCGCGCCCGCTCATCGAGTTCAGTCGCCGCCTGCGACGTGGGGTTACTGCTGTGGGGATTGCCATAAACGCCACTCGCCAACAGCTGCATATGCTTTTGCAATTGCGACGCCGCATATAGCCCGCCGCCGGTGTAATCGAGGTAAACATGCCCCAGCGCATCCAGCCGCCCATACTCTTCAGCGCGCAAATCGTCCAGCACGGTCGTTTGCTGAAATGCAGGATAGCGCTTCACGAACTCTTGATAGGCGGCATTCATCGCTTCGGGCTGATAGCGCTCTTGCGTCTGACGCGAAACCATCATAGCCTCCCTTTTGGCAAATGATCAACTGCCTATAGGATAACAAATTTCACATCAGAAAGCCGAATACCGCTTATATCCCTCCGCAGCGCCAGTTATGAGGGCTTACCGCCCCCACGCCCCCACTTTAAGGACTGG
>WGEI01000569.1 GCA_015492875.1 Anaerolineae bacterium
ATAAGAGACAGTGGTAATTGTCGTTTGGCAAGCGGCTGGCACATCTGGCCAAATACCAGCGCCAACACCAGCGAGCAAAGCTGCACCAAATGCGCCGCCTTCGGTGGTATTGACATTGACAAGTGGCGCGTTAAGCACGTCAGCAATAATCTGCTGCCAAATGGGGCTTTTTGCGCCGCCACCGCTAATCCGCACCTCAAACTGCTCAGGTAAGCCCACCGCACCAATCAAGGTGAAAGCGTCTTTCAGGCCATAGGCGACACCTTCAAGAACCGCACGGGTCATATGGGCGCGAGTATGACGCATGGTTAACCCAACAAATGCCCCCCGCGCTAATGGGTCGGGATGGGGGGTACGCTCTCCGGTGAGATAAGGTACAAAGTACAAGCCTTCACTGCCAGCGGGAATATCTTTTGTGGCGGTGAGCAAGTCATCAAATGAAGTCGCTGGGGCAAGTGTATCACGATACCATTGCAGGCTGCCGGCGGCACTCAACATAACGCCCATAAAATGCCATTGGCCGGGCACCGCGTGGCAAAAAGCATGTAAACGCCCCTGTGACTCATAGGCATAATGTGAAAGTGGGGCAAAAACTACACCAGACGTTCCCACTGTGACTCCGATAATATGAGGCTCTACTGCACCCATACCGACAGCGCCAGCGGCTTGGTCGCCACCACCAGCCATCACAGGCGTTCCCGCCTTGAGGCCAGTTAATTGGGCGGCTTCTTCTGAAATATACCCTGTGATTGCAGTACCTTCATGAACAGGCGGCAGCCATTCTAAAGGAATATCAAGTGCACGCAACACTTCCTCAGACCAGCGACGTTCTGCAACATTGAGGAGCAATGTGCCAGCAGCCCCAGCCAAATCAGTCGCATATGCGTCTGTTAGCTTGTAGCGGATGTAGTCCTTAGGCAAAAGCATATGGGCGGCACGGGCGTATATCTCTGGCTCATGTTGGCGCACCCAGAGAATTTTGGGGGCAGTAAAACCCGTTAGGGCGCGATTACCTGTTAATTGGATGAGGCGCTCGATACCTATGCGCTCGGTGATTGCATCACATTGCGCTTGCGTGCGTTGGTCATTCCAGAGAATGGCAGGGCGCAAAACGTCACCAGATTCATCTAATAAAACGAGGCCATGCATTTGCCCCGTTAAGCCAATTGCGACAATATCCTCACCCGTTAGACCAGCTTTTTGCAAAGCGCCGCGAATGCTTTTCGCCATCCCATCCCACCAATCGGCAGGGTTTTGTTCGCTCCATAGGGGTTGAGGCTGGCTTAATGGCTGTGGTGTGCCTTCTACTGCAATAACGCGCCCCTGCGCATCGATAATCAACGCTTTGGCGCTGGTCGTGCTAATATCAAGACCCATTAAATAAGGCATTGTTGTCCTTCTCCATCAATTCAAAGGGACGGTTATACTACTCCCCGCCCCAATGCGCACACGCCACTAACGCGCACCAAGCAATAATTCGATAACTAACTGATCCAGGCGTTCATAGGGCAATGTACGTTGCCCTAAAGCCTCGCGGTCAAAAGTTTCTGCTTTGAGACGGGTGACAGCTTCGGCATTATAGCCGTTTGCGAGATAGGCATATGTGCCATCATCGGCATTGATTTCGGCCAGCAATTCCTGAATTTCGGCATCTTCGCTGAAGCGTTGTGCCTTTTCTTTGAGGATGAGGTAAGTACGCATACAACCAAGCGCAAAAGCTTTCACATCTTCATAATCGGCGGAACGGTAAGCATGGGCGTCAAAGTGGCGGCTGCCATCATAGCCAACATCTTCTAAGAATTTCACGAGGAAGAACGCTTGCTTTAACATAGCACTACCGAAGCGAAAATCTTGATCATAACGCCCAAAAAGCTGGTCATTTAGATCAATGTGGAAGAGTTTGCCCGCATCCCATGCTTGTGCAACAGCATGCATAAAGTTAAGGCCTGCCATATGCTCATGGGCAACTTCTGGGTTGAGGCCAACCATTTCCGCATGGTCTAGCGTTTCAATGAAAGCCAACATATGGCCAACAGTGGGCAGGTAAATATCGCTACGCGGTTCATTAGGTTTTGGCTCTAAGGCAAACTTGAGGTCATAGCCCTGATCAATGACATATTCGGTGAGGAAATTAAGGGCATCACGCATCCGCTTCAAGCCATCTAGGGGATTTTTCGCGGCATCGCTCTCTGCGCCTTCACGCCCGCCCCAAAAGACATAGACCTTTGCGCCCAACTCAACCCCAAGGTCTATCGCCTGCATGGTCTTCTGCAAGGCATAAGCCCGCACAACAGGGTCATTGCTTGTAAACGCGCCATCTTTGAACGCAGGGTCAGTGAACAGGTTGGTCGTTGCCATAGGCACAACGATGCCCGTTTCATCCAGCGCCTTCTTAAAATCACGGACAATTCGGTCACGTTCCGCAGGTGTGGCCTCAATGGGGACAAGGTCATTATCATGGAGATTCACGCCCCACGCCCCTACTTCGGCAAGTAGATGCACAATCTCAACAGGGGATAAAGCCCGTCGCGTGGGATTGCCGAAAGGGTCACGGCCAATATTGCCAACAGTCCATAAACCAAAAGTGAATTTGTGCTCTGGCTTGGGTTCGTAATTGCTCATCATGAAATCTCCTTAAAACTATTCACCCCATTTTGCAAGCGCTTTCAAAAAAGCATACCGCAAGATAGACATTCATGCCATAAATTGAGCAGAAAACAAAAAGGCCGCCCAAAAGCGACCTTAAACATTCGGTATTGTACAAATTCAGGTTAATGGAATGGCGAAATCAGAAACTTTTGCGCTCGCAAGCGAAGGCAAAACACGATGGGCATGACCAACACGCGCGGCAGGCCCTAGCCCAACCGTCCAAAAGCCACCAGTGAGCGCCGCATCAATCCCGGCGGCAGCATCTTCAAAGACAATGCACTGGCGAGGATTTAAGCGCATTCCGCCCGCTACCCAAATGAACAAATCTGGCGCTGGTTTAGGGTTGACCACACTATAGCCATCTCCCAAAACATCGAATAAATCCTGTATCTGGAGTTGCTCGCAAACGCGGCGGGCATTTTTACTAGCTGAAGCCACCCCTAGCTTAATCCCCGCATGTTTGGCCTCAAGCAGAAAATCTTGAACACCGGGGAGCAAATCATCAGGGCTAATTTCGTCCAGATAGGCCAGATAGTAGTTGTTTTTGCGTTCCATAAGGGCTTGCATTTGCGCTTCGGGGTATGAGCGCCCGTTAAGCAAAAGCTCTAGACTACGACGGCGGTCTATGCCACGCAGCGCGTCGTTATCTTCACGGGTGAAAGGGATGTTTAACTCTTCAGCAAGCCGCTTCCATGAGCGAAAGTGATACTCTGCTGTATCGGTGAGAACGCCGTCTAGGTCAAAGATAAAGCCAATAGTCATTCACCCTGCCCCTTGATTACAAACTCATAAGGTTTGCCCTGATAGATGACCTTAAAGCGCACACTACGCCAATGTGATGGCAATTTGGGGTCTATTCTGGGGCCTTCTGGCGTTAGGTGTAGGCCACAAAAACCGAAAACTACCGCTTGCCACACGCCACCACATGAGGCGGCATGGATACCATCGCGCACATTGCCTTTATTGTCTTCAAGGTCAATTGTCGCACTATAGATGAAATGCTCATAGGCTTCTTCAATACGGCCAAGCCGTGCCGCCACCCAAGCATGGATAGCTGGGCTGAGAGAAGAGCCGTGATCAACAATGCGGGAGTACACTTCCCAATTGCGATTTAGGAAAGCCTCATCACCCAATTCATCGCCCAAGAGCGCCATCAACATCACAACATCGGCTTGTTTGATAACGCGCATACTTTGAATGCGATCGTGGCCATAAAGCCAGTCAAGGTTGACTGTTCGAGGGGTATAGTCCTCTAGATTGACGGGTTGGAGGCGCTCGAAGAAACCTTCAAACTGTTCGAGGACGCCGCCCCCCTCTTCACTATAGGGTATCCACATGCGCGCAGCAATATCACGCCAGCGGTCAGGCAAAGCCTCATCAATCCCTAAAGCATCTGCGAGACGCACTGCATCTTGCGGGCGCTGTGCTAATAGCCATTGCCAAACTTTTTCAGCGTGTTGTAAATGCCAGACAATAAGGCGATTGGTAAATACGCTATTATCTATATTATCGTGATATTCATCAGGGCCGATTTGTGTTCGCAATTCATAGCGTCCTGCTACTTCATTGTATTCAACACGGCTAGCCCAAAAAACCGCTGTATCTAGCACAATTTCCGCCCCATAACGAGCAAACCAGTCATCATCGCCGGTCCAATCCCAGAATTGTAAGACGGCATAAGCAATGTCTGAAGAAATATGTTGCTCGTTATCGCCCGTCCAGATGCGAATATGCTTATCATTTTGGGCATCGTATACCCAGCGAGGCGTTGTTTCCTCGCCTGTGTCGGTGCTCTCCCACGGATACATCGCGCCTTGATAACCGGCTTCAGCAGCTTTTGCACGTGCGCCGGGCAAATTGTGATAACGATACATAAGGAGATTGCGAGCTAAATGCGGCATGGTTAAGGTGAGGGGAGGCACCATGAAAAGCTCGGTATCCCAGAAAACATGACCTTTATAACCGAAACCGCTGAGCGTTTTTGCGCCAATGCTAACGCGGTCTTCATGAGTGGGCACAGCCACTAAGACGTGATAGGTGCAGAAGCGCAACGCCCGCTGAGCCAATTCATCGCACTCAATCTGAATATCAGCAGCATCCCAATAGTGCGCCCACGCTGAATCATGCGCGGCCTTCAAGGCATCATAACCTGTTCGAACGGCGGTTGAAAGTGTCTCGGCGCAAGCAGCGGGCGGGTCATCGCTGTCGCGGGAGGTATGAAGCGCCACGTATTTTGTGATGGTGATTTTCTCGTTTTGCTGTAAGGTGAATGCCGTAGTATGCGCTGCAATGCGTCTCTCTGAGCTATCTTCCCAACGTACATCCCGCCCATCGACGGCAGTTCGTGCTTGCATAGCAACACGGTAGACACTTTGGTCTGTTTGTCCTATGAAGAATAATTGATCACTATCAGAAGAGAGAGCAATATCGCCCCAATGATCGATATTATTGGGGTTAGTCACGGTATTATCTAGGGCACTATACACTTTAATGTGGTGTTCGCCTTCATTGAGTACCTGCACAAGCACCCTAATAGCGAGAATATGGGGATTATCAAGACTAGCAAAACGCTCAAAGGCGAGGCGCAAAATATCTCGTTTAGGGCTAAGCCAAAGCACCCCACGCCAATGTGTGCCAGTGCGCAAATCCAACACACGCTCATACCCCAGAATTTTGCCACGATCGAGCCGAAACAATTCATCATTGACTTGAATACGTAAAGTTAGCCAATTAGGCATACTCACAAGATCGGGGACGAGTTCACCTTCCTTATGATTGAAAATACCTGCAACCAATGTGGCGGGATTATCCTCAGGATAGCCTTCTTCAAAAGAACCCCGTACACCTACAAGGCCATTACCAATGGTATAAATGGTCTCGGTATGTGGCAGGGCATAAGGGCGAAAAGGATATTCACGAATCTGCCATTGTCGCTTTTCGTAGTGCTGCATTGCAACTCCTTTAACGTCAGTAATCTAATGTGCTACTCGCCCTGATAATGAGCTGGGGTGGCAGCAGATGATGGCGCTGCTCTATCTCTTGCCCCGTAATTTGGGCGAGCAACATGCCCACACATAAATTCGCAATTTCATAAATGGGTTGCTTCAAAGTCGTTAAGGGAGGATGGCTAAACTCTGAGGCTGGGGTGTTATCAAAACCGGTCACCGCTATAGGCTGGTCGTATTCAGCAAAATAGCGTAATGCACCCAAAGCAATAATATCACTCACGGCGACGACGGCTGTTGGTGGCGTCTGCAATTGCATCAATTGTTGCGCACCTTGATAACCACCAGCAACATCGTTGAGAACACGAACGATATAATCATCGCGCAAGGAGAGGTTATGCTGTGTCAAGGCGTCTAAATACCCCTTAACACGCTCATCACCCGATGCTGAGCCTTGTGGCCAAGCGAGCATCGCAATGTTTTTGTGGCCATGCTCTACCAAATGCGTTACAGCGGCAAAGGTGCCGGCAGCGCCATCTACATCTACCCAATACGCAGCCTCATCATAAACCGACAAGCTACGGCCAAAAGCGACAAACGGCACTTCTGCTTCTAGTAAAAAAGCAAAGCGCGGATCATCGCGGTCGGTATTGGCGAGAATAAAGCCATCAACACGGCGGCTATCAATCAAACTGCGATAGATGCTCTCTGTATCTTCCTGTTCATCTTCGGTGAAGAGCAGTAAATGGCGGCCATACTGTTCTGATAGGCGCACCATTTCATACAGGAACAAATCTAAAACGGGATTATATGCACTCCGCAAAGGAGACCAAGCGAACCCGAAAACGCGTGATTGGTTCTCACGCAGATTGCGGGCATGGACACTACGGGTATACCCCATCTCGCGCACAACCTTCAAGACCCGTTGTCGTGTTTGTTCGCTGATATTGCCTTTATTGTTGAGCACTAATGATACGGTTGATGGTGATACATTCGCCGCACGGGCAATTTCTTTTATGGACGGCATATTTCGATTCTCATCTCACTGAGCGATATAGGCGCAAATGTTCCAACACGGCGGCGGTGGCCACAGCGGCAATAGCGGCAAAAGTGACCAACGCCCAAGCAGCAACAAAGATGAAGCTCAAAAATGTTAAGACATATACACAGATGATTATCGTAGCCGTGAAAAAGGGGTTCTGCAACACCATAACCAGCGCATTGCGCATGGCCACTATCAACGAGGGTTCGGCCATTTCGTAGTAAAGCGGCCATGTGTAAAGCAGCCCCCCTAACCAAACGATGGTGGCAATCGTCCAGATGGTTCGCAATATCACGATAAGAGGGTCGATGGCAGAAGTATAAACGGCGAGATTGGTGAAATTCACAACGGCGAACAATAAATTCACCACACCCCATAACAATACATCAATCCTTAATGATGCTTTGAAAGCCTCCCAAAACATCTCTAGACCAGCTTCAGTGGGTTCAGTTTGGGCATGATGCGAGACGCGAAATAAGGCAGCTGAAGCCGCAGGCATAGTCACCAGTGGCAGGCTGAGGATGACAAACGCGATATTCGCCCAGATATAGGTATACCCCTTAAGACGAAAATCATTTAAGCCATAACCGATTGCCTTAAGTGCTCCAAACATACCCTACCCTTTCAAACCGGTATAGCTAATGCCCTCAACGAAATAGCGTTGGAAAACGAAAAACAAGATAGCCAGCGGCAAGGTAGTAATCACAGAGCCAGCAAGGAAAATGTTCCACTCTAATGTTTGGCCAAATTGCCCACGAAGCTGTGCCAGCCCTAGCGGCAAATTCCACAAATCTGCCTGCCCACCAACGATGATGAGTACATCCATATAGTTGTTCCATGTGCCTTGAAAACTGAAGATGGTCAAAGCGGTTAGGGCAGGCGTTGCCATTGGCAACACAATGCGAAAGAACATAGTGAGGCGGTTTGCACCATCTACCATCGCCGCTTCTTCAATCTCTTCAGGGATAGACTCAAAGAACTGTTTCATGAGGAAAACGCCAAACGCATCTGCGGCGAGTGAGAAAATAACCCCCTGATATGTTCCCAACATACCTAACTGTTTTAGGATGATGAAACGGGGAATGAGCAAAACAACGCCCGGAATCATCATCGTACCCAGTATGATGAAGAAAACGAGGCGGTTGCCAGGGAACTTGATACGTGCCAGCGCATACCCTGCCAACGAATCAAACATCACCCGCAGTACAGTAATGGCTACAGCATATATAATGCTATTCCTGAACCAAGTCGGTAAATTGAACTCTGCAACCCGCTCATAGCCTTCTAGGGCGGGATTAAAGGTCAATGGGCCAGCTGTCTCCTCCGCTGGGCGTGATGCACCGCTTTCTGTACGACATTCCACACCAAACGGCGGTACAGGGATGAATGATTGGGGATAATCTTGTACGGCGGGCAAACATTTGAACGAGTTCGCCACAGTAAGCACAAAAGGCACAGCTTCTAAAAGTGCGAAGAGCACCAAAAAGGCAAACGCAACTACAGAGATGGCGCGGCGCAAAGCGAAACGGCTAGGGGTAGAGACCGATATATCTGACGAAGCCATGACTTCCCCCTTAATAATCTACCCGCTCACTAGTGAAGCGGCGTTGAATCATTGTAAAGGTGAAAATAATGAAAAACAGGACAATCGCTGTCGCAGAAGCCAGCCCCATATCTTGATTATTGAAGCCGTTTTCATAGACAATGTAAGCAATGGTCAAAGTGGTTTTTGCTGGTCCACCGCTAGAAATCACCGCGACTTGATCAAAGACTTGAAATGTGCCAATTAAGCCCAAAGTGACCACGAAGAACGTTGTAGGCGCCAGGAGTGGCACTGTGATTTTACGGAAGATTTGCCACGAAGTTGCACCATCGACAACAGCAGCCTCATACACTTGAGAGGGGATATTCTGCAAGGCGGCGAGGTAGATGACCATCATGGTGCCAATCGTCGTCCATGTATTGAGCACCATAATCATGAACATGGTCACGCTGGGGCCGCTAATCCACTCCCAAAGCGTCAGGCTGGCCACACGGGTGCTCGCCCAATCACCAGCAGTTTGACGGGTAATGCCAAACAAGCCCAAAATGTTGTGGATGATGCCATTAGAGTCTTCTAGCCATGTTACATATTGGTAATCGGGAAATAAACCGCCTAGCGTTTGGTTGACGATACCGCCACGAGTGAACATCCACATGAAAATGAGGGAAATCACCACCGAAGAAGAAATTGAAGGAAAGTAGAAGGCTGTACGGAAAAAACCCTTCGCCTTAAGCCAGCGCTGGTTAACAATGACAGCGAGAATAAGCGCGAGAATTGTTTGTGTGGGAACAACGCCAAGCACATAATAAACTGTATTCTTGAGTGCGGTGTAAAAATCTTTTTGGCGAATCCCCTGTTTGAAAAGCAAATTATTGTAATTTTCTAGGCCAATAATGTTATATGCTTGGTCTTTACCGCCCTCAGTGGGGATAGGGTTGTTGACTGAGATGCTTTCAGCAAGTGTCCCTTCGACAGCGGTAATTTGCCCAGCGCGCACGTTGCTTTGGCGACCAGCGAATTCTGGTAAAGCTTCAATCGACACATCGGCTACTGTGCTGTTGGGCGGTACTGAAACTTCTTCACGAGTACGGAAAGAAACGCCCTTACTGCCCGTTGATGAAACCACCGTGCCGGTGGGCACAATGATTGTTTCACCAGTGAAGTTCGTGAATTCCACAGTGCCAGTTGCTGGGGAAAGTTGTTGGTCGAGCGGTGTCACGCCATTCCAATCTGTCAAACTGATGAACAGCGCAAAAACAATAGGAATGATGAGAAAAATGGTGAAAATGATGGCAACAGGCGCGATAAACCCTAAACCAGTAAGCGCATCGGTCAACTTCTTACGGGCGAGTGTACCTTGTTGAGCAATGGCTAAACGACGTGTTATAGCAGCCATATTTCATCCTAACCATTCGATATAAAAGGGCGCCCCGCCCTATTTTAAGCAGGGACGCCCCGTTTAGTGTGAGCTGAGTTACTCGCTCAGCAATTCTTCAGCGACTAGTGAGGTTTCAAAGATAATATCGTCAACAGTCGCATCACCAGCAAAAGCACGTTGTAAAGTCGCATTGAAAGCATCTGCCCATGCAGACCACCCCGGAGGTAGCACCCAAGGCTTACCATAGTCAGCGCCAGTGACGAACGCCTCTAGGTCAGCAGGGTCTAAACCTGTATCTGCGGCGCGCTCTGCCCATGACTCTAGGTAGACATCAGCGGCAGCAATGCGGGCAGGCATAGGGCCAAAGCTAGCTTCGGCAACACGGCGAGCGCCCTCTTCACCAGTGAGATAATTCACCAGCGCCCATGATTCTTCCGGATGTTCATTATCGGCAGCCACGCCATAGCAAACGGTGAAAGCCATCGTAGCGCGCCCAGCAGGACCCTGTGGCAATTCGGTAACGCCCCAATTCAGGTCGGGGAAATTATCCAGAAGATATTTAATCACCCAGTTGCCTTCCATTGCCATAGCAGCGCGCCCGGTACCAAAGGCCTCGCCACCCCAGCCAGCATCTACAGCGGAAGGCGCACCCCCAATGCCATCAAGTGCGAAGCTGGCGTAATATTCCAATGCTTGGCGCGTTTCATCGCTATCGAAAACGTAGTTCCCTTCGTCATCGAAGATAGCGCCACCAGCTTGATAGAGGAACGGCAGGAAACGTGGCAACTCTGGCGGTGTAACCAACCCAATAACACCAGCTTCTTCATCGGTCAAGGCTTCGGCAGCAGCGCGCAAGTCATCCCAAGTCCAATCAGGTGTGGGATAATCTAGGCCAGCAGCATCGAAAAGGTCTTTGTTGTATTGTAGCGCCATCGTGGAAAAATCTTTGGGCGGGCAGTAAAGCGTGCCTTCAAAGGTAAAAATATCCAACAGTGCGGGGAAGAAACCTTCTTGGTCTTCAATGTTGTCTTCACCAACAGCGACAACCCCAGCGGTAGCCCACTCTGGCAATTTAGAGCTGTCGATATAGAAGACTTCTGGGTAATCTCCACTGGCAAAAGCGGTTTGCATCTGAACATTGTGGTCGGTGTTGATTTGCCACTCAACGTTAATACCCGTTTCCGCCATGAAATCATCAATAGCGGCCTGTAGTGCCTCATCCTCTGCGGGTGAAGATGACCAACCAGCAAGGGTAATGGTCACCCCTTCGCCCTCATCATCCTGTGCGATGACAAGGCCAAGGCTGGTAAATGCTAAAACGACAACCAGTAATAAAGATAGAAAACGAGTGAATTTCATTTTGAGCTACTCCTTAAAACTTCGTACACGGATAGCTTATGTATGTTGGCTTTGTTCAAATAAGCCTCACCCTTTCTCCATAGTGACGTGGCAAAAGCGTTGAAATGCTATGGAGCGAAACCCTGAGTAAATCGATTTACTAAATCGATTTACCTAAATATAACGCGAAAAATAATCGCTGTCAAAAAATAGCAAATGTAGAAAGGGAATTTGTACAAATTATATGAGGGTGAGACAGTGTGCTCTCGCCCTCACATTCAACATGTTCACGAAGTAGTTAGAAGGCTCACTCTTTGGGCAAGTTTCCCAGCGGCATCACGGCCTTGCTTCACACAATCTGGCACTCCAACACCATGATAAGCGCTACCAGCAAGATAGATACCATCAGGCAAAAGCTGCTCAATCGTTGATAGCCTCTCTAGATGCCCAACGTCATATTGCGGGTTTGCACGCGACCAGCGATACAAACGCGAGAAAAGTGGCTGGGTGGTAATACCCATGATGTCACGCAACTCTTCCTGAACAATTGCAAATATCTGTTCGTCATCCAGCGCCATAATTTCAGGGTGACGTGAACCACCGAAGAACACACGCAAAAGACCATAGCCCTCTGGTGCGCGGTGATGGAATTTCGTGGAAGTCCAAGTTATGGCGTTAATACGGCGATTTTCACTATGTGGAATAACCAAGCCAAAACCATCTAACGGGCGGGGTATATCAGCTAATGGATATGCAACCGAAACAGTACCTGTACTCACGTAGCGAATTGTCGTGAGCTGCTCAGATACTTGCGGAGCAACATCTCGCAACAAATCAGCAGCCGTATAAGCTGGTGTAGCCAACACAATCGCCGAGGCGGAAAGAGTCTCACCACCAGATAAGCGAATATCGAAGCCGCCATTTTCCGCCCAGCTAATGCCACTAGCTGCAACATTTAGGTGTAAGTCGCCGTTTAGCTGCTCAAGCAAAGCATCTACCAATGTTTGCATACCATCTCGAAAACTAGTAAATACTGATCGGCGTTTATCCGTTGTGGGCGCTTTGCGGCAAGCGGCTAACATGCCACGGATAAGGCTGCCATATTGCTTTTCAAGCTGGCGAAAGCGAGGAAAAGTGGCCAATAGACTCTGATTTTCGGCTTCCGCATTATGAATACCAGCCATAAGAGGCTCTGCCAAACGGTCTAAAACCTCTGCACCTAAGCGACGGCAGACAAAATCCGCTAACGATTCATCATCTTCATCTTGACGAGGCGGTATAAACCAATCTAGCGCCATACGCAATTTACCACGCCATGAAAACAAAGGTGTGCGGATAAATGGCCAGATACGGGTAGGTACGATTAAGAAGACGCCATCAGGCAAAGGCACTAAGCGCCCATTGCGCAAAACATAGGTGCGGCGCATGGCGTCATTTGTACCCAGAAGTTGGCCTGCTAGCCCAAGTTCTTTTGCAAGGTTTACCGCCCAAGGCTTTTGGGTTAACACAGAATCGGGGCCAACTTCTACAACAAAGCGCCCTTCTCCTGCAGGATTGGGGATATATTCCGTGCGGATTTTCCCGCCAAAGCGCTGGCTACTTTCTAGCAAGATATAGGGCACACCCTGTGCCTGCAACTCATAAGCAGCGGCTAGACCGGCGATGCCCCCGCCAATAATCACCACAGGTGTCTCTAAAAGCGTTTTGGTAGATGCCGTCATTATCTCCTCATTCTGCTTGAACGGTACGGGTTACTGGATCATAGGCACAAAATGGTTCTTCTGCCATATAGTCGCCAACTGTGCCATAAGCGCGGGCACGGCAGCCACTGCACAGATTTTTGAACTGGCAAATGCCACATTTCCCACCTAATAAATCAGGGTTGCGTAACTCGGTGAATAATGTACTACCCTGCCATATATCGCCGAAGTGCTGGCGGCGCACATTCCCCGCCTCTACTGGGAGATAACCACAAGGGAACACTTCGCCACGATGTGAGACAAAGCAAACGCCCGTACCAGCTAAACAGCCTTTTGTTGCGGCGTGCATCTGGCCATGTGGATGGCCATGAAGCTGGCGATGATGGCTAGCAGGCAAATCATGTTGAACCCCACGACGGCGCTCTTCTGCACGGCGTTGGCGCATCACCCGAAAATAGTGCGGCGCACAGGTGGCTTTAAGCTGTAATTGCGGCTCGGACTGCTCTTTATCGTAAAGCCAATTGAGCACCCGTTCATATTGTTGGGCATTGATCATCTGCTCTTCAGCAATCTTGACACCGCAACCAACGGGCACTAGCAAAAAGAGGTGCAAGCCCACAGCATCCAAATCTATGGCCAGTTGCAAAACTGCCTCTAATTGAGCTTCATTGTGTTTGGCAACGGTCGTGTTGATTTGTACAGGTAAACCAACGCGACGCAAAGCTTGAAAGCCGCTTACTGCCGCATCAAATGAGCCGGGCAAGCCTCGAAAAGCATCATGAGTAGCGGCGTCTGCCCCGTCAAAAGAAATACTCACACGTTTCACACCATGCGCTTTAATCTCTCCAGCCAAAGCATCATCAATTAGTGTGCCATTTGTTGCCAAAGCCACAGGTAAGCCCGCATCAGTGGCATAGCGCGCAATGTCGAGAATATCTGGCCTGAAAAGTGGTTCGCCCCCACTAAGAACAAAAACAGGCCGCCCCATTTCTGCAATTTGGTCAATGAGGCGAAAGGCTTCTTCTGTCGTTAAATCTTGCGGCGTTAACTGGTCGGCAATAGTCACGCGGCGACAATGAATACAACGTAAATTACAACCTGCTGTCGTCTCCCAAAAAATTAAACGCGGTGGTGGATACACTGTTCGATGCTCCTTATAACAGTAAAAGACCTTGCCTGCTTTACAGTAGGTGGAGACCACCACTTGTTACAGTGAATAGTGTCATAGGGAATTGATGACAAATAGCACAATCTTTTAGATTTAAGTAATTTTATACTGATTTTCACAGTTTTTAACAGTGGTTATTGAAGATTTTATGAGATTTATGTATATTTTAGGCTTGATGCAAATTTCACAATCATACAGGTAAAAATTATGTCCCAACCATCTTTCCGCCAGATGACAACAACACAGCCGCAAACCAATTCAAAGCAACGTGGAGACCAACTCACGAAACGGCAATATGTGCGCTTCGCGTTCTACAAAGTAGACCCGATATGGCGCCGTCTGCCATCGCAAAAACAAGCGGAACATAAACAGGAGCTTTTAGAGACCATACAAAGCTTCAATCGCAGAATGCTGTTACGCCCTTATAGTTTGATGGGTACACGGGCAGATGCGGAGCTATTGCTGTGGCAAATTGCTGAAAGCCCTATTCCCTTTCAAGAGCTAGCCGCTGCCATTATGAATACAGCAATGGGCGGGTATCTCTCTCTTGTGTATTCATATTTTTCCCAGACCAAACGCTCTATTTATGAAATACGAGATAATCCAGAGGAAGATATCGAGCGTCTCATCATCCAACCTTCTGAAGCGCGCTATCTGTTCGTCTATCCGTTCATCAAAACGCGCGATTGGTACCAGCTATCGCTACCCGCACGGCAAGGCATGATGGATGAACATATCATCGTTGGGCGTAAATACCCCTCCGTGCGGTTGAACACAACTTACTGCTTTGGGCTAGACGATTATGAATTCATCGTAGCCTTTGAAACAGATGAACCCAGTGATTTCTTAGATTTGGTACAAGAACTACGAGAAACTGAGGCAAGCCGTTACACCAAACAAGATACACCGCTATTCACATGTATCAACATGCGGTTAGCCGAAGCACTGGATGCACTAGGTGGGCCGCCAATTGCACAACCCGTTGAAGAAGATAAACAATGGGAGGAATGGGTAGAAGTTGCGCCATTAGAGGATTTCCCGCCGGGAGAGCAGCGCGTGGTCTATCTCGCGGGGCAACAAGTCGCCTTATTTAATATCGATGGCCAACTTCACGCCATCAGTAACCGCTGCTCACATGCGCGCGGGCCGCTTAGCGAGGGCGATATTGAGCACGAAGAAGATGGCACATGCAGCGTTCATTGCCCATGGCACTACACCAAGTTTGATATTGCTACTGGCCAACCTGTCGACGGTGTCGCCACCATTCCCGTACCCACTTACAACGTTGAAGTGCGAAATGGCGTGATTTTCGTCGGCATCCAACCAGAATAACCGAGCATCTCATCTGAAATGAGGCTGATTAGTGAACATACAACTGCATGACCCACAGGAAGCGCTATTTGTTGATGAAGCAGTAGAATACGACGCTGTATTGATTGTTTCGTTCGGCGGCCCAGAGGGAAGGGATGAGGTTATTCCCTTTCTCGAAAATGTGCTTCGGGGGCGAAATGTGCCACGAGAGCGCATGATAGAAGTCGCAGAGCACTATATGCACTTCGGCGGAGTTAGCCCAATTAACGAGCAAACTCGCGCGCTTATTGCGGCATTAAAAACTGAACTCGATGCGCGTGGACTAGACCTGCCTATCTATTGGGGCAATCGCAATTGGCATCCCTTGTTAGAAGATACGATTCGGCAAATGCGGGATGATGGCATCAAGCGGGCGCTGGCATTTTTCACTTCGGCCTATAGCAGCTATTCAGGATGTCGCCAATACCGTGAGGATATTGCCAAAGCCCGTGCTGCGGTTGGAGAAGATGCACCAGTTATTGACCGCATTCGCATGTACTATAATCATCCTGGCTTTATTGAGCCGAACATTGAACACTTGCGGGCAGCGCTCGCCCAAATCCCACCTGAAAGCGAGGCAAAGGCGCGTGTTATCTTCACCGCGCACAGTTTGCCCTTGAGTATGGCACAGAGTTGTGCTTACGTGGCGCAATTGCAAGAGGCCGCGCAATTGGTTGCGCAGGGTGCAGGTATTACAGATTATGATATCGTCTATCAAAGCCGCAGTGGTCCATCCCACCAACTATGGCTAGAACCCGATATTCTTGACCATTTGGACGAGTTGCATAAAGCAAGTGTTCAAGATGTGGTGATATTGCCGCTTGGCTTCATCAGCGATCATATGGAAGTATTATATGATTTAGACACCGAAGCGCTTCAGCTAGCAGAACATTTGGGAATGAATCTAGTGCGGGCAGCAACGGTGGGTACACATCCACGTTTCATAGAAATGATACGCGAACTCATTATTGAGCGCATGGAAGTCCAACCAAACAGACCATATCTGGGACAACTTGGCCCTGTACACGATATTTGCCCAGCAGATTGCTGTTTATCAGGCCGCCCCACAAACACCCACTACCAGCGGCCATCTTCTGGCGGAAAAGCATAGGGAGACGAAGTGCTGTGACGTTACTTGTTGCGGGTATCAATCATCGCACCGCCCCGCTCGCCTTGCGCGAGAAACTTTATCTTGGGGGCGATATGCTGGCCACAAACCTAAGGCAGCTGGCATCACAACACATGCCAGAAAAATTCAACGAAAGTGCCATCCTCTCCACATGCAACCGTCTTGAAATTTATGGAGTGGGCGAAGTTGAGGATATTAAACGGCAAGTCTGCACCTGCTTAGCGCGGCTACAAGGTATTGATGAAGCGACACTGGCGCAACATCTTTATATTTACAC
>WGEI01000570.1 GCA_015492875.1 Anaerolineae bacterium
CAGTTGTTGGTGGCGGCTGGGGACCAGTCGTCACCTCTACCCTGTTGGCAAGCGGACAAAACCCACGTAAAACTATCGGCTCAGTGAGCTTTGCTGAGGCATTTGTGGCAGCGGCCATTACCATGACATTGCTATTCAAAGCTTCCACACTGGTAATCGATTGGAATTTGACATCAGGACTCATCAGCGGTGGGGTGATAGTTGCCTCATTAGCTGCAATGTTGACAAACCGCTTGCCGGTTAACGCGCTTATCAATGCAATCGGGGTACTGTACTGGTTGTTGTATTAAGTGCGGGCATGTTAGTAGTGGCGCTTTGAGGGCGTACATGAGTACAAATAGCCGTTATGCGGTCTCGCTGAATATCCGCAGAAAGACCTGCTTGGTCATAGGTGGGGGACATATTGCCCTACGAAAGACGACAGGCCTGCTAAAAGCTGGCGGTAAAGTGCTCGTCATTAGCCCGAACGCACATGAACACATCCAACAATGGGCGGAAGAAGAACGGTTACGCTGGATAAAAACAGAATATCGCCGCGAGTATCTCATCCAGCACCAACCATTTTTAGTCATTGCTGCAACGGATTCACCAACTACCAACGAGCGCATAGCACAGGATGCGAAGGAACAACGCATTTTAGTCAATGCTGTACATGATGGGGAAACAAGCGATTTTCATAATTTAGCCACAGTGGAAAGCGGGTCAATAACGCTGGGCATCGGGACAAACGGGCTAGCACCTGTGTTAATCCGTTATCTCAAAACACAGTTGGCTGAATTTCTAGGGGAAGAATATGCGATATTGGCGCGTTGGATAGAAGAATATCGGGAGCAACTACAATCGATCGTACCCAGCCAAAACCAACGCGCCGAATATTTAGCGGCAATACCGTTGGCAGACATCCTCAATCATCTGAAAGCAGGTGATGAAGAGGCTGCTATAGCGCTTTTCCGGCAAGCAGTATTGAGGTCATCAGAGCTTTCATGAGTGAAGTAGCGCTAATTTTAGCAGGGCATGGCTCACATATCCGTCATGAGACGGCAGGGATTGTCTGGCAATATGTAGATCAACTACGTCAATTGGGGGCAGCCTATGAAGTGACTGCCTGCTTTTGGAAAGAGCAACCTGCTTACTTTGAAGTGCTTGATACCGTAACAGCGCCAACCATTGTTATTGTGCCAGTGTTCCTCGCTGATGGTTACTTCACACAAAGCGTCATTCCTGCCGAGTTGGGATTAGATGAAGCTTCGCGCACAACATGGCGCGGCAAACAAACCGTTCATCTCACGCGGCCACTTGGCGGGCATCCTGGTTTGGCAGACATTATTCAAAAGCGCACCCAACAAGCGCTAAAAGTCACGAATTTCCCTAAAGCACAAACCGCTGTTGTGATTATTGGGCATGGCACAAAACGCAACTCCAATAGTAGAGCCACAACACAGCGGCAAGTTACACAGTTACAATGGGCGGGTATCGTCGCCGAGGTACTAGACGCATATTTAGATGATGAGCCATCAATAGCGAGTATATACCAGCGCACAGCTGCACCATGCATTATTGCTATACCCTATTTGCTGGCGGAAGGTTCGCATACAACTGTTGATATTCCGCAAGCCCTCAAATTCGCAGCGCAACAAGCCACTTCAAAAAAGGCTATTTATTACACAGAACCTATAGGGGTGGAGGAGAACATCTACCAATACATTCTCGACCTTGCACACGCGGCGGGAGTGGAGCTATCTCCCACTCCAAGCAATGGCGAATGGGACAATTTCCCACGATATGGCCATCAAGCTTTCATCGATGCTGTACGCGAACAAGGGTCAATGCAATTTGGACGGTTATTAGTCAGCATGGCAGAAGTGTATCCCATTGGCACTACAACATCCGCCAATGCTATTACTGTGCAAACACCAGATACGCTGCGTCAGATTGTGCGGGAACGGCCTTTTCGCCCGTTAGCGACAAGCGCGGATTTACCGCAAGGTTGGCGTTGCCTTGTACCTAATCCGCAAAGTTTACCGTCGATAGTAGAGACTATTTATCCAGGAGCTATTGCAGCATGGGCACGGGCAAAAGAAGGGCAATTCACAGCAGAGCGCTTTTCAGCCGCAATTGCGCGGCAAAAAGGGCTGTTTCGTCAAGCAGAACGCCTTAGCAAAGAAGACATCCAGACCAACATTGAGCATATATGTAGGGGCTGTATCCGCACACCGCTTTGGTACGCCGATGCGCCGAAGGACAATTACATTATCCCTTGTAAAGCGCCATGCAACATGTGGCTGAGCAAGAGCATTTCGCGGGAAAGGACAAAGGCACAATGAGCGGCGGGAAAGTTTACTTAGTGGGGGCAGGCCCCGGAGATGCAGACCTCATCACAGTAAAGGGGTTGCGCTTATTACAACAGGCGGATGTCGTCATTTACGACCGTTTAATTTCGGAAGCGTTGTTAACAGAAGTGCAAGCGGATGCCGAATTAATATATGCGGGTAAAGAGCCAACACGCCACCGCTTAAGCCAAGACAAGATTAACGAATTACTTATCACTCATGCACTAGCGGGCAAGACAGTGGTACGGCTCAAAGGCGGCGACCCGTTCGTTTTCGGACGAGGTGGGGAGGAAGCACTTGTCTGCTATGCGGCGGGTGTGCCTTTTGAGATAGTACCCGGCGTATCTAGTGCGTTTGCAGTGCCGGCATATGCGGGCATTCCGCTGACACACCGTCATATAAGTTGTTCATTTACCGTCATTACTGGACATGAAGCACCCAATAAAGCGCTGTCACAAGTGCAATACGAGGCTGTTGCCCAAATGGGTGGAACGTTGGTTATTCTGATGGGCGTGAAGAACTTACAAGGCATTGTAGAACGACTCATTCAAGCAGGGTTAAACCCTAGAACGCCAGCGGCCATTATTGAATGGGGAACAACAGCACAACAGCGCGTTATCACAGCTGAAGTTCACAAACTCCCTCATCAAGCACAACTGGCCAATATTCAACCACCAGCGACAACCATTATTGGTGAAGTTGTCACCTTGCAAGATGAAGGGTTGCGCTGGTTTGATGAGCAATTGCTCTCAACCTTGCAACAATATGGAGGCGTTTAGCATGAGTGGGAAAACGCCGCAAACATTTCAAGACATTATCCGCATTATTGGGCGTGGGAAGAAGCTGCAACGCAACCTCACTCGTGAAGAAGCACAAATCGCCATGAACTTGCTACTCAGTGGGGAAGCGAGTTCGGCACAAATTGGCGCATTCCTCATCACAATGCGGGTGAAAGAAGAGACT
Source organism: Anaerolineae bacterium (assembly GCA_015492875.1). Classification (GTDB taxonomy): domain Bacteria; phylum Chloroflexota; class Anaerolineae; order Aggregatilineales; family Phototrophicaceae; genus S146-30. The sequence goes on from WGEI01000570.1 coordinate 3,294, forward strand.
ATCGACGAGCTGGCGGGGTTCTTGGAAGCAATTCGCCAGCATATACGCCCTTTTGTTAATGAGCCAATAGATGGGTTAGTAGACCTCGCCCTGCCCTATGACGGCAAAGCGCGCAACTTACAAACGGGAGTGGCGGCAGCACTGGTTCTGGCGGCGGCGGGTGTGCCTATATTGTTACATGGCGCGGACAATATTCCAACCAAAGCGGGTGCGGCTGTTCCAAACACATTGCGCGCTTTGGGCTATCCCGTTGATTTGCAGCCAGAAATTGTGTGGGAGAATGTACGCCAATATAGATTTGGCGTGTTAAACACCAGCAACATCTTGCCCACATGGGGCGCGCTTACACCAATTCGCCACGAGTTTGGTTTGCGTACTTTATTAAACACCGTTGAAAAGCTCATCAATCCCGCCAATGCCGATATTCACATCAGTGGCTTTTACCATGCTAGTTATCTCAATCGCTTAACGCCCATTTTACCCGGCAACACCAGTAACTGGATCATACAGGGCGATGAAGGCAGTGTTGATATACGACCTGGCAAGAAAACACGGATTTATCGCGCTCTAGATGGGCAGATGCAAGAAATCATGATTGATGCCGCGGCACTGGGATATGAAGAAGAGCAACCATTAGCCATAGCACCAAAGCCAATATTACACGCTCTTATATTGACACAAGCACTACAAGGCGAAAAAGGCGCAGCGTACAACCAGATTGCACTAACAGCAGGTATTCTACTGTGGATGACGGGGCGATGTAGCAACCAACAGGAAGGCATAACACTTGCTAAGGACGTGCTCGATACGGGCGCCGCTTATCAGTTATTAACTGAGCATAGACATAGCGTTTATTGAGAGAGGGGTGAAGATGACTGAGCAAACATGGAAAGACGTTTTGCAGGATAAGATGCCGCCACAGTTGGCGGAAGAAATCGATATTTTTGAAGGCCAGATGGAGTTACGTAAACAGGGCAAGCTGGATGAGCGCGTCTTTGCAGAAATGCGACTGCGGCGTGGGGCTTATGGCCAACGTTATGACAACGGCAAACGCCACGACGGCATTGAAACTCGTCATCTCCCCTTCCCCAGTGGAGATTTGACCAAAGGGCCAGAGACCATGTGGGATGCGCCGGGTATGCTACGCATCAAAATTCCTTTTGGCGGCCTAACTACAGAACAGATGGAAGTTCTGGCTGAGCTGGCAGAAGAATATTCTGATCATATTTTGCATGTGACTACTCGCCAAGATATTCAACTGCACTATATTCACATTGATGACACACCGGATATTATGCGGCGCTTGGCAGCAGTTGGCATCACCACACGAGAAGCTTGTGGCAATTCGGTGCGCAATGTAACCGCCTGCCCCTTTGCTGGCGTTTGCCGTGACCAAGCTTTTGATGTTACGCCTTATTCTAAAGCTACAGCAGAATATCTACTTGGTCATGACGATGTGCAGGACTTTGGCCGTAAGTTCAAAATTGCCTTTTCTGGCTGTGAAGACCATGCTTGTGGGCTGGTGAAAATTCATGACATGGGCTTTCTAGCACGGGTAAAAGAAATTGATGGGGAGCAGAAACGTGGCTTCACCATTTTCGTTGGCGGCGGTTTGGGCACTGTACCGCATCAAGCCAAAGTGCTTTATGAATTTGTACCAGAAGAGGAAATTCTTCCCGTTTCACAAGCTGTCGCGCGTGTTTTCGCAAGATTGGGCGAAAAGCGCAATCGCAACCGAGCACGCCTAAAATTCTTAGTTGCACAACTGGGTATAGAAGAGTTCCGCCGCCTCGTCGATGAAGAGCGCAAAACACTGCCCTATGACGAACGTTGGACAACTTATTTGCAAGATGTGCCCAATTATAAGGAAGCGCCAATTCGCCCCGCCGCAGCATTAAATGGCGTAGAAAAGCCAGAAGGTTTTGATGCGTGGTATGCAAGCAATGTCTACCAACAACGGCAAGCGGGTTATGTGACTGTGACCATCAACTTGCCGCTGGGTGATTTGACCGCGCGGCAGATGTACCAGCTAGCGGATATTGCCCGTCAATACGCTGGCGATAATGTGCGTTTGACAGTAGAGCAGAATATCGTTTTACGCTGGATTTCTGAGGCCGATTTGCCCAATTTATACCATGACTTGAAAGCGGTTGGGTTGGGTGATGCTGGTGCTGGCACGATAGTTGATATTACATCTTGCCCCGGCACAGATACGTGCAAACTGGGTATTGCTTCATCTCGCGGTTTAGCTGGCGAATTACGCCGCCGTTTGGGTGAGAAAAATGCTAGCTTACCGGAAGCCGTGAAAGACTTGAAAATCAAAATTAGCGGTTGCTTCAACTCCTGTGGCCAACACCATATTGCCGATATTGGACTATTTGGCAATAGCCGCCGCGCGGGCAATCGCAAAGTGCCGCATTTTCAAGTGGTATTGGGCGGCAGGTGGCGCGATAACGCCAGCAGTTACGGGTTAGCGGTTGGCGCTGTGCCAGCAAAGAGCGTTCCTATACTGGTGGATACGATTATCAATCGCTATGCAACAGAGCGCGAAAAGGGTGAGAGCTTTCAAGATTGGATTAGGCGGTTGGGTAAAGTCGCCGTGCGCGAGATGGTGCGGCCTTTCATGAACATACCGCCCTTTGAATTAGACCCGTCGTTTTACTCAGATTGGGGCGATACACGGGTGTATGGTATTGGTGATATTGGCGTTGGAGAATGTGCTGGCGAGGTCGTGTCGCTTTTCTCTATGGAGATTGCCAAAGCAGAATCGGTGCACTTTGAGGCGCTGGTGGCGCTAGATGATGGTGACTATGTGACAGCAGAAAACAGGGCATATGAATCTATGTTGCTGGCAGCACGGGCATTGGTGCGTACGCAATATCTCGATGTTGGAAACGAGCCTGACGACATCGTGAAAGAGTTTCGCACGCGCTTCTATGATACCAAACTGTTCTTTGACCCGTTCGCAAAGGGTAAGTTCGCCAATTATTTACTGGATAGACACGCCAATCCTCCCGACGAAATCGATGAAGATAAGGCGCACCGTCTGATTAAAGAAGCGCGCCTCTTCATCGAAGCAACATATACCTGCGAAGCGCGCGTCAATGGCGTGATAGTCAATTAAGGGGAAGGCACAATGAGTTTGATACCAAAACGCCTTAGCGTTAAGTTTTTCACGAAAGATAAGGCAGGCGTGGAACTAGAATCACTTATCGGCGTTTTCCAAAGCTGGATACAGCAACAAGCAGTGGAAGGTCTATTGATTGATGTGGCGGATTATAGCCATGTTTTTGCAGGGCCGGGCGTACTGCTTATCGGCGATGAAGGCGACTATAGCCTTGATGTAAGCGGCGGGCGCGCTGGCGTTCAATATACCCGCAAACGCCAGCAAGGACACAGCCTAGAGGGGCTTATCACAACCTGTTTAAGACTAGCGCGGCAAGCAGGGGCAAAGCTGGAAGAGGACTTGGCACTAACATTCGATTACTCGACAGTGCAAATCACATTCTTCGACAGACTGAAAACCCCTAACACGCCTGAAGTTGTCGCACAATTACAAAAAGTGCTGGCAAGCTTTTTCACTGAACAATTGGGTATCAGCGAGGCTCAGATAGACAATGTAACAGAAGGCCCGCGTTATGCGCCCGCTTTCCTGGTGACATTGCCGCAAGCCTTAGAAGCCACCGATTTACAAAACACGGGCACTGAAGCAATTCAGCAAGCCTAACCACGACACAGATTGGGGAGAGGCGCGTCATAAATAGCGGCGCGCCTTTTTGTTTATTTGGAAAGTGCGGCGAGGCGGGCGAATTCTTCGGGTGTGTTTGCATTGAAAAATGACTTCAACACAGGGTCATAGCGGCGCACATCATTTTCTTCTACGAAGCGCGTATGAAGGTCATCGAGCATCGTTGTGATGCGCAATTCGCCCCGTTCTATATGCTCATGGATGACGGGCAAACAACGTTTGCTATAAACTGCAACAAGGGGGTGACGCCGCGCACGAACAACTGGCACAATAGCGTCGTAATCGTGGCGTAATGCAATCAGATAGCGCAAGAGTACGGGCTGAAGATATGGAGCGTCGCAAGCCAAGCAAAGCATATAATCCGTTGTTACGTAATGCAATGCAGTGTAAAGGCCGCCTATAGAGCCGCTGCCAGGAAAGACATCGGTGTGCATTGGCAAACCCAAATAGGCATGATTATCAGGCGCGTTGGTGATAATTTGAATGGGCAGCTTCAATGAAGCGACAGCATCCACCACATGCTGAAGTAGGGGCTTGCCATGTAACAGCAGCGCTGTTTTATCCTGCCCCATACGACGGGAACGCCCGCCGGCTAGAATTGCGACACTGACACTTGTTTTTGCAGCCATCGGTAGCAAACTTTCTACTCAGCAGCGGTATCTTCTTCAGCCTCTACTGAGGAAATACCCTTGCGGAAATTAGCGACAGCCTGCCCCAATTCCCCACCAATACGGGAAACGCGACCAACACCAAATAGCAGAAGGACAATCGCTAGAATGATTAACAGCTCTCCACCGCCAAAGTTCGGCATGATTATTCTCCTTGTTCATTCGTAAAGTGTGGCAGATTATCGAGGATAACAACCGGTAATACTTCATCCAAAGTATCCGCATTGGCACTATAGTAAGCGCCGGCGGCACAAGCGCGGCACAATACACGCCCATTTTGATTCACTTCGCGCTCGTTGATAATTTCTTCACCACAGGCATCGCAATTGACACGAACACCTGCGCGACTCATCAACGCACCAACATCAAACTTGGGCTGTACCGCCTGCACTTCTAAAAGCGCTTCATCGGGCATTACCTTATAGGCATTTAACATCGTATGCCAACGGCTACGCTCATTTTGGGCATAAGCCTCTGCTCGCTGGCGCACATCTAAGCGCGGGCGAACGCGGTAAGCCAGCCCAGTTTTCGTATCAATAAATGTCACCGCGATTTTGCCATAATCCACAACTCGCATTGTGCGATGGCCGACGGTGCAGCCAGTAGCAGCGGCCACGCCATCGGCAAAACAGCCATCGGTTTCCACAATAGCCAGCAAACGCTTATCAGTTTGAGGCAACGGTAAATCGAAGAGTTTAGCCACCAGCATTCCCATTCGCACACCAAGAACCTGTCGCGGGCATACATGATTATGGTCAGCAGCAGAGCGCGCCAGTAATTCCTCAAGTGTGGGCATTAGGACGCCTCCAGCAGCATGTCTTCATTACCGTCTAGTTGGGCAAGGTAGGCAATAATAGCGGTAATTTCACTATCCGACAGGAAGAAATTGGGCATTGGTGAGTTCGCCCGTTCTGCAGATGGATTTATTAGCACAGCGCGAATTTCCTCCACCGTCAAACGATAGGTCACATTCTCCAAGTCGGGCGCTTTTATAGCCCCTACCCCGCCAATAGTATGACATCGGCGACAATTATAATCGGAAACCAGCTGTTCGCCCGTTTGCACAGGATTAGTTAAATCAACAGGCTTTAACCACTTTAACCAGTTTAACACAAAGCGTGGAGGATGGGTGACCAGCCAAAGACTGGCCACCACGATTAGCACTAGGACAGTCCAGCGCCATTTCATCCTCAGACCTTTATGACATCGACACGAGTATCATAGAAGCTGGCGCTACCACCGATAGGGTCAGTTAGGCAAACATCGCCAACAACTGGGTCAAGGCGGTTCACGGGATTAGCGCACAAGCCGCTAGCACGACGCTCATCACCTGGGATTTCCACCCCATTAATGGTGACCGTGTTCGAGCCATATGCCCAGTGGCCATAACTCCAGCTTACGGAAACGACGCCGGGGCGCATGCCTTCGACGACCTTCACGCGCCCTTCCACGCGGTAGGTGCGGCCATCGCCAAGGTCAAACTCGCCATTAGGCAAGCTGGCCGAAACTAAGCGGGCACGGTCACCGTTTTGCAAGCCAAGGCGTTCAGCATCAACGCGGTTCATCAGGATGTAATTTTCCTTGAGCACGGAAGATTGTAGCCATGGCGATGTAACAGTACGGCTTTGCCCGCCAACAATCTCTTTATAGGTCGATAGGATGAAGGGATATTCACTATCATCCATGACATTGCCACCAGCATCTTTAATAGGTTCATAACGCGGCAGGCCATCGAAGCGTTCACCGGTCATGCTATCAATGCCTTTAGCAACTTTTTCGACGAAGAGATGCCATTGGCCTTTCCACAGATGGCCGAGTTTATCGCCTTTGTAGGCTTTGCTAGCTGGGGCATAGCGCCCACCACGATTGAGCAAGTAAACAACACTTGGCCATAGTTCTTCTGGCACAGCGCGCGCCCAAACTGCTTCATCAAAGACTTCGGGCGGTAGATGGCGACGGGCTTCGCGGAAGATGCGGAATTCTTCTTCATCTGCCGCGGGGAGCACCTCTGAGCCATCATCCTTATCGCCAAAAGCCAGGTTAGCGGCCATCGCCAGATAGTAATGCTCTGGACGGGTGAGGGGGAAACCATCGCCAAGTCCATCTTCGCCAAAGCCCGGCATACCCAGACGCAAGCCAACGGCAATGAGGAAAGCCTCCATGCTGATGGGCATTCGTTCACCCTCTACCTCGACAATTTCTGTCAACGAGGCGACAGTGGGCTGGCGAACCTTGCTCACCTTCGTTTGAATCGCTGGTGTGATATGCGGGATACCCCAGCGTTCCATATAGGTGAGGTCGGGGATGACGTAGTCGGCGTACATGGTTGTTTCGCCAAGCACGATGTCACAAGCAATCACCAGTGGAATGCGCGCGGTATCGCGGAGCATGGCCGCTTGAACATGGCCGCCCGGGGTTGCGAAGACTGGTGTCCCCTTTTGGATGAAGAGCGCCTTGATTGGGTAGGGATAACCATCATAGGCATTCGGGATGATGTTCTGGTATAGTTCGTCGGTGAATGGATACCACGGGCGGCGGGCAGGATATCCCTCGAAGATGGTGCTCTTTTCATAGGTTTCAGTCTCAAGGTTAACATGAAGGCCGAATTTCTTCAGGCCACCCGGAGCGTTTTTGATGACGCTCTTAGCAAAGGGGCCATTTTCGGGTGTCTTAGAGCCATCTTCATGCCAATGACTACCGCCAACGCCAAGGCCGCCAACCCAATCGGCATTGCCAATAAGGACGTTCAGCGTGATGATGGCCTGTCCAGTGTAGTAACCATTGGTGTGTTGTACCGGGCCACGATACAGTTCAGCAGCGGCGCGTTTGCCATGACTGGTGAATTCGTCCGCCAGTGTTTCAATCAGGCTAGGACTAATACCAGCAATCTCGGCATATTCTTCAATGGTGTACTCGCGAGCACGTTCGGCCAGCAGTTGGAAGACGGTCTTGACGGGAATACCGCTTAGCTCCCCTTCGTAGAAGAGTTCGCCCTGCTCCGCCACTTCGCTAGGTTCTGGACCATCTTCGGTCATCACAACGTAGCTACTGTCCACACCTTCCGGCAGTTCCAGCTCAATATCCTCTGGCCGCAGGAGGACCATATTATCAGTGCGGACTAAATGCGTGGCATCAGTCGAATTGGTCTCATCGATGGCATTAGCAGCCGCTTTATTGGGGGCACGCAGATAGCGAGCGTCGTAGCGGTCATTATCGATAATCCAGCGAATCATGCCCAACGCCAGCGCAGCATCGGCACCCGGCTTAATGGGGACCCACCAACGGGCTTTGGCAGCCGTCTTGCTGAAGCGCGGGTCTACGACGGCAATTTGCAAGCGCCCTTCGGTGATGGCGTTGGTGATGAGTTCGGCCATGGGTGTGGGGCCAAAATTCGCCTCAAAAGCGCCGGTACCGAAGAAGATGACGAACGAGCTATTGATGAAGTCCGGCTTCATATGAGTCTTGCCGCTCATCATCTTGTAAGCGATGTGGTGGCTCTGCTCGCAGATAGTGGTGTGAAGATAGAAGTTTGTCGAGCCAAAACCATCATAGGTGAAGCGCTTGCCAAGCTCTTTACGACCGTGCTCCATACGACCGCCGAGGAAAACAAACTGGTTGTTCACCGGCCCGAAATCGGGATGATCGGGGTCAATGAGCACATCGAGATGGTCTGCATGGCGGCGCTTGAACTCTTCAACGGTCATATCACCACTGCGGATAGCCTCTACATCTGCGGCCAACTCTTTAGCCAAGTCTGGGTCACGCAGTTTGTAGATGTCTTTTAGACCATCCACATGGCCCTCGCCGAAGAGGTCACCACCATTGACGATTTCATCAATCGCTTGGTTGAAGTCGATGACTTCCCATTGGCCACTACCACGCGGGCCAACGCGCTTCAAGACACGCACGACGCGGTACGGGTCATAAAGCACCTGTGGGCTAGCTTGCCCTTTGGGGCACAACTTGCCATCGACCAAGGCGGCATAAGCAAGCGGGGTTTCTTCTGGGATATGTGGCCAAACGTTCATCGGCGAATAAGGGTTGCCATCGACCTTGACAGCTACGCCATCAAGAATTTTCGCTTTGATTGTGCATGCCGTATGACAGTTCAAGCATACAGAGTAAATGACATTTTCCGGACGAGCTAGTTGGTAGGCTAGCTCTTCAGAGCCTTCTTCAGTGGCGAGGGCATTGCTGGCCCACGGCACGACACCGAGAAAGGCGGCGGTACCACCGGCAGCAGCGGATGCTTTGAGAAATTCGCGGCGGCTCAGGTTGCATTCCGCCGGTTGATCTTTAATGGTTGTGTTATCGGTCATGCCTGCACCTCCTGCGGCGTATCAGCATCCATCAGGCCTAAGAAATCCTTGCCGATAAGGAAGCCCAATGTCGCAAGGCCAACTGTGCCAATCGTCACAGCCCATTCCATAAGGCTGGGGAAGTAGGTGAACTGAAGATGGGGGCCACTAAATGCGGACTCCAGTGCTTCAAGTTCAGGAATTGTCAGCGCTGGGAAGACGATGTTCGCGCGGGTGACAGCAAAGCCAAGCAGCATAAACACACCCATCAGCGCCGCGATAGTGCCGGTTTTAGACCAGCGCGGTTGGAGTAAAACAATAATCGGAACGATTGAGCCGAGACCAAGCTGAAGAATCCAGAACGCCCACCAATAATCGCCAAAGAGAACTTGACGAATCGGTTCGATGTTCGGCTCTAAGTTACCATAGGCAGCCTGTGACATTTCTGCCCAGACAAAATAAAGTTTGGCGGCCTGTAGGACAACAGCGCTAATTGCCAACACGCGGAGCAGTTGCCCACGGCGCGGGTTACTTTTATCGCCAAAGAGTCCGATGATAATGAGCAGCACCGCCACACCAGACGCCAGCGAGTAAATCGGAATTTGCACTGGGAACAAGCCACTGTGCCAGAAGGGGCGTGCCACCTGCACACCGAGCAAAGCGCCACTAGCGCCTGAGAGGAAAATAGCGAGGAATAAACCAGCGCCCATCAAGTATGTCAAGAGCTTGCTAGCGGGCGATTTCACAGCTAGCCAAATAGAGGCTACGAGAACAACCGCGAATAAAGTATAGCCCCAGACAAGCTGCCACATTACAGAATAGGAGTTGCCTTCTAGGAAGACCTTCCAGATGCGCTCCATGTGGCCAAGGTCTACCCAAATGGAAAGCAGGCCAGCGCCTAAACTCACTAGCGCTGTCCATAGGGCAATTTTACCAACGCCCTTGAACAGCTTTACATGGAAAAGTACATCTAGGCTGGCGAGCATGAAGCAACCGCCCGCAACACCGACGAAGAAGAGATACATGGCCACCCAAAGCCCCCAAACAACGTAGGAGCCATAGTTTGCATGTTGGTGGCCGAAGGTGATGCGGTCATAGAAGCCAGCCGCACCGATTACAAGAGCTACAATACTCAGAATATATAAAACACGCTTAATCATCTCACCATCCCCCTAAGTCAGATAGTAAACTCGCGGCTCAGTCCCCAATTCTTCCTTGAGGCGCATCACGTTTGGATTACCGATGAGTTCTGCCACGAGGCTTTCGGGGTCATTGGCATCGCCAAAGAAGGTCGCTGTGCCGATGCAGGTGGTGACGCAAGCAGGCAACATGCCATTTTTCACGCGATGCATACAGAAGTGGCACTTACGCACATTGCCAATTGGCGAAACATCATGTTCACGCTTACGTGGTTCGCCATATTCAAAGTTCGTGGCCTCTTCGTATTCGGTAGCTTTCGCTTTGCCAACGATAAGGCCTTCGGCTTCCGGTGCGTTCTGATTATAGGTATCGCCAAAATCAAATGTGCGAGCACCATACGGACAAGCCGAGATGCAGTAGCGGCAACCAATGCATTGGTCGTAATCGATAGTCACGATACCGTCGACCGTTTTATAAGTCGCGTTTACCGGGCAAACCGGCACACACGGGGGCTGGTCGCACTGCATACATGGACGGGGGAGGAAACGGCGCGCTACGTTAGGATAGGTGCCGATTTCCTCTTCGAGGACGGGACGATAAACCACGCCGGGCGGCAGGTGATTTTCTGCTACACAAGAGATGGTACAAGCTTGACAACCCACGCATTTACGCAGGTCAATCACCATCACCCAATGCCGCTCTTCTGCTGGTTTCCGTAAAGCACGTTCCAAGTCTGCGCGCATACGTTCTAAGGCGCTGGCATGGTCGGTGCTTGTGAGTGCTTCGCTAGCACCAGACGCGGCAACAGCTGTCGATTCAACATCTGTATCTTGCGCCTGTGCAGCAATGGCGGAGAGTTCGGAAAAGGCAACTGCAGCCCCCGTTACTCCCGCTAGTGCACGGAGAAAATCACGCCGTGCACTGTCGCCTTTAATACTGTCTGCCTGTGTGCTCATGCACTTACTCCTATGCTCAAAGCGGTAACAATTATCCGCAAAAGCAACTAGAAGTTGCTTATGTGAATAATGTCACATGGGGAAGAGAATGCCAATGACACATAGCACACTCAAAGGCTGAGAAATGTCATATCTCAACAAAAGTTTGTAACATTGGGAGATAAAAAAGCTCTAAAGAGGGGGGAGTGTTGGGTGTTGAAGAAGGGATTGAGAACAAAAACCCCGCTTGGTTTAGCGGGGTAGTGGCCCCAACGGGACTCGAACCCGTGTTTTTGGCTTGAAAGGCCAACGTCCTAGGCCGCTAGACGATGGGGCCAACAACGTGGGAAGTGTATCAGGCGTGAGGTGTAAAGTCAAGGTTGATTTAACCTATTTCTCAAAATTCATCAAGCAATTGCGCCAAGACTTCTCGCACTACGTCGCGCACCTGTTGCTCTAAATTATTGTTTGCTCCTACCCCACAAAATTGGGCAAAGCGTTGCATATCACCAGTGCGGGCAAGCCCTAACTTTTCGCGCTGGGCGATGAGTTTTTCGACTTGCTCTGGTGCAATTGGCGATTTAGCGCCGCCGAGCGTTTCAACTTTATAGAGAATATGGGCACTATGCTCTAAACTCTCCAAACGCATATAGGCGTCCCAAACCGTCGCCCCTACGGTCAAGGAGCCATGATAGGCGAGTAAAATGGCATCATGTTCGCGGATGAGATGGCGTATAGCATCGCGGTTCTCGGTGCTAGAAGGGGTGGCATAGGGCGTTGTGGGCACAATACCTAACAAAACGACCACTTCAGGGATTAAGCAGCGTTGGAAATCATAACCTGCAATGGTAAGGGCAACTGCATTGGGCGGGTGCGCATGGACAACGCCACCAATATCTGGGCGCTGGCGATAGCATTCCAGATGCATCGATAACTCGGATGTGGGGCGCAAGTGAGCCGTTTCTGGGGTAGGCTGGTCTACACGTCGCCCATCCATATCAACAACGATAAGCTGTTGTGGTTGCATGAAGCCTTTGGCTAAGCCGCTGGGCGTTGCCAGAATATGCCTATCATCAAGCCGCGCGCTGATATTGCCGCTTGTACC
>WGEI01000571.1 GCA_015492875.1 Anaerolineae bacterium
CTCTTTGGATGATATTACGGCAGAGGCCGAAGCGCGTTTGTTCAGCATCACCGAAGAGCAATTCAAGCGCGAGTTCATCCCATTAGAGACGGCTATCAGCGAATATTTTGATAAAGTTGAGGAACAGCTCAATACGCAGCGCGCGCTAGGCTTGCCGACGGGTTTCCGCGATTTGGATATTCTATTGGGCGGCTTTCAAAAATCTGACCTCATCGTTTTCGCCGGTCGCCCCGGCATGGGGAAAACCGCATTTATGTTATCGGTGGCGCTTAATGCCGCGCGCTTTGGTGCACGGGTAGCGCTCTTCACAATGGAGATGGGGCATGAGCAAATTTCGCAGCGCCTCATTGCGATGGAGACGGGCATTAACATGCAAAAACTGCGGCTGGCAGAATTAAACGCCAGCGAACTGCGCCGCTTCATCGAAGCGACAGACCGCCTATCGCAACTGCAAATTTTCATTGATGATACTCCAGCGCTGACGCCTGTTGAAATGCGGGTCAAATGTCGGCGGTTAGCCCATGAACATGGCGTCGATATGATCATGGTGGACTATATGCAGCTGATGAATGCGGGCGATATGTATAAGAATAACCGTGTTCAGGAAATCAGCTATATCAGCCGCAGCTTAAAAGAGCTGGCTAGAGAGTTAAATGTGCCCCTATTCAGCGCGGCACAGCTATCGCGTGCGGTAGAGCAGCGGCAAGATAAACGCCCGCAGCTTTCTGACCTGCGCGAAAGTGGTAGTATTGAGCAGGATTCTGACATTGTGATGTTCTTATATCGTGATATTGTGTATAACGAGGCGACGGAATTCCCCAATCAAGCGGATGTCATTGTGGCCAAGCATCGTAACGGGCCAACGGGCACTATACAGCTTTACTTTGATGCCAACGCGACAAAATTCCGCGATGCTAAAGTGCACCGTGTTGATATGAGTGAATTAGGTTAAGCGCCATGCAGGAATTCAAAGGCTTTACCCCGGGCAAGAAGCATTTTACACGCATACCGGCTGAATTTTTCACCGAGTTGTTGCCACATATTGACGATGCAAATGAGTTGAAGCTAACGCTATTTTGCTTTTGGGCATTAGAGCAAAAAACGGGTGAATATCGCTATTTGCAGTATCAAGATTTCACCAGTAACGCATGGCTGATGCAGGGATTCGGCGACGACACCACAGAGGCTGAAACCGCGCTGAAAGCGGCTTTACAGCAGATGATTAAGCGTAAAACGCTGTTGGTGGCAACTATCGATATTGAGGGCGAACCTTATACCCTTTATTTTATGAACACGCCAAAGGGACGCGCGGCTATTCAACAAATTGAAGCAGGGCAATGGCGTCCTGATAAGCTGCAAAACCCTGTGGAAATTTTGCCACCGCGCCCATCAATTTATGTATTATACGAAGAGAACATTGGACCGCTAACCCAGCTCATCAGCGAAGCACTACGAGATGCAGAGCAAGAGTATCCGATTGAATGGATAAAAGAAGCGATTGAAATAGCGGTCTTCAACAATAAACGCAACTGGCATTATATTCAGGCGATTTTGCGCCGCTGGGAACAAGAGGGCAAAAGCCGTGAAATCAATAAGACAAATTCTGGCGGAGATGGAACGCAGTACGCCTCCGGCAAATATGCAGACATCATCACCCACTAGCGATGAAGAGCGGTGTCAAACTTGTGGCATGGAGGATATTTGTGGCGGTTTAGGCGTCGTCAAATACGACGTGCCGCCAGAGCACCCGCGTTTTGGTAAGTTCTATCGTTGTCCCAATTATCCAGTAGAAATTGATGATGCTTGGCAAGAGATACTCAGGCGCTGGAGTAATTTAGAAGCGCTGGCCGATAAAACTTTCGCCAATTTTGAGACAGACCTCATCACCCGCGGCTATAGCGAACGGCAAATTAACGCCTTGATATTGGCGAGAAATGCCGCCATACAATTCGCGGAAGCGCCTTATGGTTGGCTGCTTATGGAAGGCTCGTATGGTACGGGCAAAACGCATCTGGCGGCGGCAGTCGGTAATGTGCAAATTCGGCGGGGGAGAACGGTTGTTTTTGTCACTGCGCCAGATTTGTTAGACCATTTGCGCGGGGCATATGCTTCTGATGATGAGTTGGGTTATGATGCCACGTTTGACCGTATGCGCAATATCGATATGTTGATACTAGATGACTTAGGTGTGGAAAACCCCAGCCCTTGGGCACAAGAAAAGTTATTCCAGTTGCTCAACCATCGCTATACCCATAAATTGCCGACGGTGATTACGACTAACGCAGATATTGACGAACTAGACCCACGCTTACGCAGCCGTTTGCTGGATGAAAAATTTACGCGGCATATCGCGCTATATGTGCCAGACTATCGCACAGCCAAGCGCAGTGGCGCAATGCCCCAATTGTGGGATATATCACCTTATCAAAGCATGATATTTGAAACGTTCGATATTAGCGCCCCCTTCCCGCAAGAAGAGCGTAACCTGCGAACTGCGCTTGAGGTCGCTTGGCGCTATGCGGAGAAGCCGAACGGCTGGATATTATTCACAGGCAAGCCGGGCACAGGAAAAACCCACCTCGCAGCGGCTATTGCCCAGCATATTCAACACGCACAATCCTCTTCTGAGCCAGACCAGATTGTCTTTCTATCTCTGAGTGAGCTTTTAACATTCAACCGTCAAGCATCGCAGGATTTTGACTTAAAGCTTTCTATAGCACGGTCAACGCCGTATCTCGTGCTTGATAGTGTATATAATCCCACATCATCATGGGCTAAAGAGATACTCTTCTCGTTGGTAGATTACCGTTATGTGCGGCGCTTACCTACGGTATTGACAACAACCCACCACATCGAGGAAATTGATGAGCGCATTCGGGTGCGATTAATCGATACGCGCCTTTGCCAAATTCTCGCCATTACAGCCCGTCCCTATGTTGAGCGTATCCGCCAACAGCGCGGGGAATAAACACTTTCATGGGGTTTATATGACTGTAACATTGTATGAACGTCGCTACCAACGAGCGGTTATGGATTTACTATTTCGTAGCCATTATGTGCACTATCACCTTGATTGGCATGATACTGATGAATGGCTCAATAATAAGGATGCCCCCACCTTTATTTTAAGGGATGAAAACCGGATTATCGGCGTGTTGGGGGTATCAATCCCTTTAGCGGGCACATGCTGGTTGCGGTTAGCGGCGGTTGTTGATGGTGTCGATATTCAACATGCAATAGAAAGACTTTGGCAATCGCTTCATGCGCATTTGCAAGTGCAAGAGGTGAATAGCGTTTGGATTTTGGGCGTTCATGATTGGCTCACGCCCCTTTTGCAATATCTGGATTTCCGCTATGTTGAGGATGTGGTGACCCTTCGGCGTAATACTTCTGCTTTACCCCCAGCACCACAGTCGAATATAGCGATTGAGATACGCACTTTGTGTACGGAAGATGTGCCTGTAGTGGCGACAGTCGATAGGCAAGCATTTCATCCACCCTGGCAGATGACCGATGATGATGTTTACCATGCGTTAAGACATGCCGCTATTGCGACAGTGGCACAGGTGGATAATGCCATTGTCGGCTATCAAATCAGCACAAAATCACACGCCATCGCTCATTTAGCGCGTTTAGCTGTACATCCTGCTATGCAGGGGCGCAAAATTGGCGCAGCCTTGCTCGATGATATGATTCGCCGTTTTCAAAGGCGGGGCATCACGACCATGACAGTCAACACCCAAGCCAGCAACATACATTCTCAAAAGCTATATAACCGCTATTACTTTGAGCGCAATGGCTATGACTTTCCCGTTTGGCGTTTTACACTCACATAGGTAGACAATTATGACCATTATTTATCAAGAAGAAGATGGCGACCTCGCTTATTTAACGGGGAAAACAATCGGTATCCTTGGCTACGGGAATTTAGGCCGCCCATTAGCGCTCAACCTGCGAGATAGCGGCATTCGCCCTATTGTTGGCGTTCGAGATGCTGAACGCGGCGCACAAGCCCGTGCGGATGGTTTGCGTACGGGAGACATTGATGTGATTACTCAAGAGAGTGACATCATTTTAATGATGATTCCTGATGAGGCGATGCCACAGGTGTATTTAGACCTTGTAGCGCCGTCACTCAAACGGGGCAATATGCTAGTGTTCAGTAGTGGCTATAACATTACATTTGGCTTCATTGAAGTGCCGCCATTCGTTGATGTGGGGCTTATTGCCCCGCGCACATTGGGCGCGAGTGTGCGAGAACGCTATCTTGATGGGCGCGGTTTCTATAGTTTTGTTGGCGTTGGGCAAGATATGAGCGGAATTGCGTGGCCAACCTTGCTGGCGCTGGCAAAGGCCATAGGCGCATTGAAAGCTGGCGCAGTAGAAGTGAGCATGGAACAAGAAGCCGAGTTAGATTTATTCATCCAACAAGCGATTTTACCAATATTGCACTTAGTGATCACCACAGCGGCTAATCTGCTCCTTAATTTAGGCTATCCACCTGAAGCGGCATTTTTAGACTTATACATTTCGGGTGAATTGCGAGACTATTTAGACAAAGCGGGGGAAGCGGGGTTGATGAGCGCCTTACGGCTATCGTCGTTGACAGGGCAATACGGCGTGCTCAGCCGATTGACGCGCTTCAAAGATTTGAAGTTAGAACGTTTGATGGAGCTGACACTCGAAGAAATCCGTAACGGTGAATTCTCTAAAGAGTGGTCTAAAGAGTATGCCGATGGCTATCGCCGCTTGAAAAACTTATTGAAAGAGCAAGAGCAACTCGATATTTGGGAGATGGAACAGCAAACGCTGGATATATTAAAAGGCCGCTTCCTGCTTTAGGAGAAGAAGCGGCCTGAAATCCTCCTTAACCGGCTGTTTGGCGCTTCGGGCGCATACCATTCAAGGTCACTAAGAGTGAAACGCCAACATCTGCCAGTACAGCCATCCATAAAGAGGCCAAGCCCAACAGCGCCAAGACGATGAACAGCGCCTTGACACCAAAGCTGAGGGCGATATTTTGTTTGATGAGGCGGCGGGCAAAACGCGCCAAACGAATAGCAAGCGGCAATTTGTTCAGGTCATCGCTCATTAAAGCAACGTCTGCCGTTTCGAGCGCTTGTGCACTACCAGCCGCGCCCATGGCAATGCCAACTGTAGCGGCAGCAAGAGCGGGTGTATCGTTCACGCCATCGCCGACCATAGCGATATGCTCAAAGCGCTGGCGCAAATCTTGTACCACCTGCACTTTATCTTCGGGCAATAGTTCAGCGTGAATTTCATCAAGGCCTAATTGTTGCCCGATAGCTTGGGCGGCTCGACGGTTATCGCCAGTAGACATCACCGTATATAACCCCAAACCTCGCAATTGCTCTATGGCCTTTACACCTTCATCGCGTACTGTATCAGCCACGCTGATGAAACCACGCACCCGCTCACCATCATGCAAGAGCATGGCCGTTTGCCCTTGCTTCTCAAAATTAGCGACTTGCTCACATATTTCGGAGGGGTGTGGATAATCGGCATCAAACCAGCGATGGTTGCCGATAGTTACCTGCTGGCTAGCGATTTGCCCTGTAACGCCCTGCCCGGCTAAAGTCGTTACAGTTTCGGCAACGGGATAACGTGCATCTAAAGCGCGGTCTTGGGCAGCATTGACGACGGCTTGCGCCAACGGGTGAGAGCTACCCCGCTCTACGGCGGCGGCAAGCGCCAAAACATCATCGCAAAGCTCGCAATCTGCGCCGGTATCGCAATCCACCGAGCGCCAATATTGCACCAGTGGACGGCCTTTGGTCAGCGTACCTGTTTTATCAAAGATCATCGCTTTTAGCGTCCCTAAAGCTTCTAGGTGTGCGCCACCTTTAATGAGCACGCCTTGACGCGCGGCAGCGGTAATAGCGCTGATGACGGTCACAGGAGTGCTGATAACCAGGGCACAGGGGCAGGCGATAACCAAAAGTGCCAACGCACGATAGAGCCAGCCATGCCCTTCTGGTGTATCGTAAAAAGGCGCGTTGAATAGCAGAGGTGGCACAATCGCAACTAACAAGGCCAATATCGCCACTGCGGGCGTATAATACTGGGCGAAACGGTCTACCACACGTTGGCTAGGGGCGCGGGCGCTCTGCGCTTCTTCTACCAAGCGGATAATGCGGTTGAGGGTATTATCTTCTGCGAGCGCCGTCACCCGAATGCGCAGTGTGCCGTTACCATTGACCGTTGCGGTATATACTTCGTCGCCCACTGTTTTATGGACGGGCACACTTTCGCCAGTGATAGGGGATTGATCGATAGCACTCTCACCAGCGATGATTTCACCATCAACGGGGATACGCTCCCCAGCTTTGACCAATACTTCATCGCCGATTTCAACTTCTTCAACAGGTAATAGCAACTCCTGCCCATCACGAATAACAAGCGCTTGTTGCGGTTTGAGCGCCATCAGTGCGCCAATACTGGCGCGGGCGCGGCTGGCAGTATAGCCCTCTAACGCCTCGCCAATGACGAAGAGGAAGATAACCGTAGCTGCCTCTAAATACTCGCCAATTACTAAAGCGCCTATTGTGGCAATGGTCATCAGGGCATTGATGTTAAATGTGTGGTTAATGCGTAGACCGTTCCAACCGCTGAGTGCGATGGGATAGAGCATCACTAAAAGCATGATGGAATAGAGTAAAGCACTTACCGACTGCGGTATGCCAACGACAGAGAGTAACAAGGTCAAAAGGACACCAGCGCCACCCAATAGAGCGATGCGCGTCTCGAAGCGGCTGCGTATATAATCCCAAAAGCCCAAAACGCCGCCCCGTGTCGCCCCAGATGAAGCGGTATCGGGATGCTCTATCGTCTTGCCAAGCGCCTCAACCCGCTGGCGCAAAGTCTCAAAATCGACATCGCCCTCTAGTAACATCTTGCCGCTAGCGAAATCGACCCGCACATCCAAGACACCGTCCAAACGCGACACGCCCTCTTCCACTTCTGTGGCGCAATGGGCGCAGTCCATATTCCCAATAACAAACGTCTGCTTTTCACTCATATTGCTACTCCTCTGTAACATGTTCCAACGCAATTTCTAGTAAGGTGCGAATGTGGTCGTCAATCAAGGTATAAAATACGTGGCGTCCTTCCTTGCGCGCCCGCACGAGGCGTAGTTGGCGCAGGACGCGCATTTGGTGCGATACGGCGGATTGCCCCATCTCTAAGGCGGCAGAAATATCATGCACACAATGCTCACCGTCCATCAACAAGCTGATGATACGTAAGCGGTTGGGATCGCCCAAAGCGCGAAACAGCTCGGCCATATCCACCGCAATATCCGCAGTTAACGGCTCTGGTAACTCTGTTGAACAAGTTCGAACAATTTTTTCGCTCATCACAACACCTGAATATATGAACTCATATTCATATATAATGTATCACTAAACCTCGTTTCTGTCAAGTTACGCTTGACGTTATAGTGGCTATAGGGTGTATAGTGCGTACATACAAGAAAGATTTTAAGAGAGGAAGTTATGTCCAAACAGATATTTTACGCAGGCTTGATTTTAGGTGCAGTATTATTAGGCATAGTCGGGTATCAAAGTTTCGTCATCTACAAGCAACAAGACCTCAATATCTTAAGCCTTGCCGTTCTTGCACCGCTAGCGGGATTGGCCTCATTCTTTTCGCCCTGCTCCTTCGGATTGCTCTCCGGCTTATTAGCCCACCAAACACGCGAACGAAAAGAGATATGGCGGTTTTCCAGCGCTTTAGCCATAGGCGCAACGCTGTTCTTCTTACTTATGGGCGTCGGTATTGCACTAGGCGGACAAGCGCTTTTCGCCAGTATCCGTCAAGCAACGCCGGCAGGGCGAATTTTACGGTTCATCGTGGGCGCAGTATTACTTTATATGGCGATATTGCAGCTAGAATGGCGAACAAACACTTTAGGGTTTATCGCTGAAGCGGCAACCCCATTTATGCGCTGGCAAGTGCGCTATCGCCAAATACACCCCTATCGGGCTTATATG
>WGEI01000572.1 GCA_015492875.1 Anaerolineae bacterium
GATACAAGCCGCCCGTTGCACGGCTCAACATAGCCGCTGCCCCAATTTCCTCATAGCTCAACATTCGAAACAACTCACCAAAGCCGGGTATAGCCTTCTCCAAGTGGTGGGCGATGACATCATAAGTGCGGTCACGTGGGGAAATCCCCGTCCCGCCGTTGAATAGGGCGATTTGTGCTTCTGTTAAGGCCGCAATATCGCTGAGCGCGGCCTCTATTTCATGCGGCTCATCGCGCACGATGCGATATAACACTATGCGATGTCCATCCCTTTTTAGCCGCTCATGCAGATAGCGATAGTTCTCGTCTGTTTCGGGGGTGCGCGTATCGCTGACGGTGACAATGGCGAACCCCGCTTGTACCCTGTCGGCCTTTTGACGATGCTCTTCCGCGCCCATAGGCGTATTCCCTCCTTGAATATCCTTTGCCACAGAGGTTTTCAGTCTACCATATCCCCCCATGACCTGTTACGACCACTCTTGGCCATTGATGGTTTTCTGTATGGGGGATGTACCCTTTTATTTAGCGCGCAATGCTTGCAATATCGGCGGGAGAGGGGCATACTCTTCTGCAATAGAGCCTTTATATGGGGAGAATAGCGTTATGGATGAAAAACAACTGAAGACTGTAGGCCGCCTCAACCAACGCAGCCGCACCCTTGTCGAAGGGAGTGACCGCGCTGCCGCCCGCGCCATGCTCAAAGCCATCGGCTTCACCGATGATGACCTCGCCAAACCGCTCATCGGCATCGCCAATACTTGGACAGAAATTGGCCCCTGCAACTTCCACCTGCGCAAACTCGCCGCCGATGTGAAGCGCGGCATTCGTGCCGCTGGGGGCACGCCATTGGAGTTCAATACCATCAGCATCTCCGACGGCATCACTATGGGCACAGAAGGCATGAAAGCCTCGCTCATCAGCCGTGAAATCATTGCGGACAGCATCGAACTTGTCGCCCGCGCCAATATGCTGGATGGTGTCGTCGCCCTCTCTTCGTGTGATAAGACCATCCCCGGCACCATCATGGCGCTTATCCGCCTCAACGTGCCTTCCCTCATGCTTTATGGCGGCACCATTTACCCCGGCGATTATAACGGCCAGCCGGTCGATGTCGTCAGCGTCTTTGAAGCGATTGGCGCATATGCTAAAGGCGATATTACTTATGAAGAATTACAGGCGATTGAGAATGTCGCTTGTCCGGGACCGGGCGCTTGTGGTGGCCAATTTACCGCCAATACAATGGCTACCATCTCCGAGATTATTGGCATCTGCCCGATGGGTATGGCCGATGTCCCCGCCGAAGATGAAGAAAAGGCCAATGTTGCCTATCGTGCCGGCGAACTGGTTTTGCAATTGATTGATAGCGATGTGCGCCCGCGCGATTTATTCACCCGCAAGTCGCTAGAAAATGCCATTGCCGTCGCCGCCGCTACAGCGGGCAGCACCAACAGCATCTTGCATACGCTCGCTTTTGCCCGCGAAGCAGGTGTCGAGTTCACCCTCGATGACATTGAAGCCGTGAGTAAACGCACGCCTGTCATCGCCGATATGCGCCCCACTGGGAAGTACATGGCGCTTGATTTGTATAAAGCTGGTGGCGTGCCCATGCTAGCCAAGCGCATGATTGAAGCCGACCTCCTACACGGCGATACCCTCACTGTGACTGGTCAAACATTGGCGGAAGCAGTCGCTAATGCCCAGGAGACGCCCGACCAGCAAGTGGTGCGCTCTGTCGATAATCCCATTAAGCCGACGGGCGGCCTCGTCGTCCTGCGCGGCAACCTCGCCCCGCGTGGCGCTGTGGCCAAGCTCAAAGGGGACGAACCAACGCATCACCGTGGGCCAGCCCGTATCTTCGAGCGCGAAGAGGACGCTATGCAGGCCGTACAAGGTGGCCAAATAAAGGCGGGTGATGTTGTCGTCATCCGCTACGAAGGGCCTGTTGGCGGCCCCGGTATGCGCGAAATGCTCAGCGTCACCGCCGCCATTGTGGGGCAAGGGCTGGGTCAAGATGTCATGCTCATCACTGATGGCCGCTTCAGCGGTGGCACACGCGGCCTGATGATTGGCCATGTTGCTCCAGAGGCGATGGTAGGCGGCCCCATTGGCCTGCTACAAGAGGGCGACATCATCGAAGTGGACGTTGAGCAGCGCAGCATCCGCGTTGAACTCAGTGACGAAGCGCTAGAAGCGCGCCGTGCCGCATGGCAAGCACCACAACCCAACTATACCAGTGGCGTTTGGGCGAAATACGCCCGCCTTGTTGCTCAGGCCGACGATGGCGCTGTCACCAATCCGTAGTGTATTGACCAATCCCTAACACATTTTGGGGCGTGGGGATGACCTGCGCCCCTATTTCCCCGCTGCTTTGACGAGCGCTTGCTCCAACAATGCACTAGTCCACCAGCAATGCCCGCCGACCTACAAAAAAAGCCGCACCGCTGTCGCTGAGCGAGTTCATGGCGGGGACGGTCTTTCGCCATGCTGTTAATTAGGTACGATAATTCAAACGCAACCTTTGTTTATCTTCGGGCGGTATAAGCCTATAATGTTATAGAACGTGTTTTGCTTCTATTTGTCGATGATGTAATAAGGTCATTATGCAGCCAATTCATCACTTCAGCGATAAGACACTGACAACCATCCCCGTGATTCACATGGCCGTTGCAAATGGCTTCCCGCCGCAAGTCTATGCGCCTTTGTTGCACCCCTTCGCCCAGCGCTTTACGACAGTGAGCTTGCCACCTCGCGCGCTCTGGGGAGATGAAGACTATCGCCGCTTTTACTCTTGGCAACAGCTCGCTGATGATTTGCTGGCTGGGCTACAAACTCATAATTTTACCGATGTTGTAGCGATTGGCCATTCCTTTGGTGGGGTGGCTTCTGTATTGGCCGCCTTGAAAGAGCCGCAACGTTTTCGTGGCCTCATTTTACTAGACCCGACCTTCATCAACTTTCCGCTGCCGGTTGCCGCGCTCGTTTGGCTAGCACAGCGCTTAAACCTCTCTGCTCATCTCCCTTTGGTGCAGGGCGCGTTGCGTCGCCGTCGTCATTTCGAAAGCGCAGATGAGGCCTATACCTACTTCCGCAACAAGCGCTTTTTTGCCGAATGGCCAGATGAAACGCTTAAGCTTTATGTACAGGGCATTACCCGCCCCGCAGAACAAGGTGGCGTAGAGCTGGCATGGTCTCCAGAGTGGGAAGCGCAGTATTACCGCCATGTCTTCACTTGGTCATGGCAAAAGCTACCGCAACTGCCGCGCCATATCCCGTTATTGGTCATTCGTGGCGAGAGCAGCGACACATTCACCGCCGCCGGTATGGTGCGGCTCAAACGTCTCGTTCCACAGGCGGAGGCACAAGTGGTTAAGGGGGGGCATCTCTTCCCAATGACGAACGTGGCGGAAACGCAGGGGATTATCGCCACGTGGTTACATAATCACTTCGAAGTTGAGCACGAGGTTCTAAGAGCACCATGATTTTGGTTATATCGGAAATCATCATCTTAGGCGGACTTGGTTTACTATTACATGCTTTACGCAAACAGTATGGCTACACCATGCTGATGATGTATATCGGTGGATTGACTGTCTGGACATACTTCACATTTCTTTCAGAACTGGGCTTTGAAAGCGCCAATGGCCTCATCTTTTATAACAACACAGAAATTTATGCCCCTATTCTGCTGCTCTTCACCCTTGTGGTATATGTGACAGAGGGCATTATCATCGTCCGTCGCCTCATTTTGAGCATCGTGGCCATCAGCATTTTCATGGCAGTCTTTGGGCTATCATCATTTTTGCGATTGGAAATGCTAGGCGAGAATGTACTGATAATCGGCCAACACATGAGCAATCTCCCCACCCCCGAACCCTTGAAGCTGTTGGGATTTATGGGCTTGTTGATTGTTGCCTTATATATGCAATCGGCCATTTACCAGTTTTTCGCCAATCGCTGGCCTGAACAACGCCATTGGTTGGCTACGGGTGTCGCTTTATGGGGGACATTGTCGCTCGTTTGGATGGTTAACCATCGTCTGTTAGCCCCTGAAATCTATCGCCTCGATGAGCATCTTGCCCTATTGCTCCTCCCTGTTGCTGTGATATGGGCGATGAGTATCGTCTATTTCACTTGGTACATTAAAGATGATGCTCTTGCCCAAACTTATCCCCCCTTGTCCATGCTCTTTGGAAAAGCTGCCGAGATGGAGAAGGCACTAAGCATCGCAGAATACGCTCGCCGCCTCGCTGAAGAACGCTATCACCAACTCATTGAACACTCTGATGAGGTATTCACGTTCTTTGAAAAAGTCGATGGTCGCTGGCGTTATACGATGGTCAGCCCCGGCTATGAACGGCTCACAGGGCGTAAAGTCGATGACCTGTATCAAGACCCCCGCGCATGGTTTGATGCTATTCACCCAGAAGACCGCGAACGGGTTATCAAGGAACTGCGCGATAGGCGCGATAAATCGTTCACCTTCCGCCTCATTCATACTAGCGGCGAAACGCTGCGGGTGACTATACACATTTACGTCATCAAAGATGAACATGGCGAGGTGGTACGTATTATCTCCACCACGACCGATGTCACCACCTTACACATGACAATGGAAGCCTTGCGCGAGAGTGAAAAACGGTATCGCCAATTAGCCGAGCATATCGACGAAGTTTTCTGGATGGCCGATATTGATACCCTCTCCGTGACTTATGTCAGCCCGGCCTTTGAAAAGTTGTGGGGCGTCTCTAAAGAGGTGATGATGGGCAATAATCAGCAATGGCGCGAATATGTCTATCCCGAAGATTTGCCGCGTGTCGATGATTGGATAAGGCAGCTCTTTCAGCGCAAGTTTGTACCCGTAGAATTTCGCATCAAGCGCCCAGATGGGCAAATGCGTTGGCTGCGTTGGCAGGGCTACCCCATTGAAGAAGACGGGCGCATCACCAAAACGGCTGGTGTTACCCACGATATTACCGCCGAAAAAGAGGCGGAGACGCACCGCAAAGCGCTAGCGCTGGAGCGCCAACGGACGGAGTTGGTCAATCAATTCGTCAGCGATGCCACCCATGACCTCAAAACCCCATTGAGCGTCATCACGATGAAAGTCGATATGATACGCCGCGCCCAAACGCCAGAAGCTATCGCCCACCATCTCGCCACTCTGGAACGCCATGCAAAGCGTTTGGACGCCCTCATCAGCGACCTGCTCACCATCTCCCGTTTAGATTTTCTGACAGACATTAGCCGAGAGCGCGTATCATTAGAGCGTATCATGCACGATATTATGGAGCGCGTCCAACCATTAGCAGACAAGCATGAGGTCGCCCTGTCCTTTAATTGCCAGTGTGAGCAAACGCCGCACTTACTCGCCAACCAAATGGACATCACCCGCTGTTTGCACAATATCATTGAGAACGCCATTCACTACACCGAAGCGGGCGGCTCAGTGACGGTAGCTGTGCAGCGCGAGGGGGCGTTTGTCCGCATTGATGTGAGCGATACCGGCATGGGCATTGCCGAAGAAGACCTTCCCAAAATTTTCCAGCGTTTCTATCGCTCGGATAAAGCGCGCTCGACTTCAAAAGGCGGTACAGGGCTGGGGCTGGCAATTGCTAAGCGTATTGTTGAGTTGCACGGCGGCACGATTAACGTCCAAAGCGAGGTTGGGGTGGGGAGCACGTTCTCCATTCGTTTACCCGTCCTCCCCGTAGAGCAAGCTCATCAGCACGATGCGGCAGTGTCTTAGTACGCTTTGCGG
>WGEI01000573.1 GCA_015492875.1 Anaerolineae bacterium
GCCATAACGAGGGCACACCCGTTTCTGTTATCGAGGCATTGGCAGCCAGTTGCCCCACAGTGGCGACAGCGGTCGGTGGGTTGCCCGATTTATTAGAAGGTGGTGCATTAGGATGTCTAACGCCGCCAGGAGACGCACAGGCACTAGCGCAAGCTATCCTCAATACGCTGGACAACCCGCCTGACATGGAGCAAGCCAAACAAGCGATGGTAGACCGCTATGGGATTGACCGTTTAGTCCGCGATATGGATAGTCTGTATCATGGCTTACTCGCTAAAAAAGGCTATCGCACGACGCCATAACGCGCCGTGCGATACAATGTTCACTAGCTTGATTTTAGTGATTGCTCGCTACGGAAACGCCAGACATACCACGTTATACCCACCATAAGCACCAGCAACGCAATAATCCAACCAATATATAGCGGCACTAGCAACTTTTGAACATCTAGATAGCCAATACTGAGAATACGCTCGCCATAAGTTTGCACTAAGCCAGCACCACCCAAAGCTATCGTTACGCCCAATAGCCCTAGTGCAACCATCCAGAAGGAGAACCAGCCGCGCGTTGGGATAACTTTGATGGTGCGTTTGGCGCTGATGTAAGCGCCCATCCCCAAAACAGCGGCAACAGCGGCAAAAACGGTCAACTGGTATTGCAGGTTATCTAGCCATGTGCCAACAGTCCACTGGCGCACACCGGGCAAAAGCGAGGCAGCGCCCAAAACCCCCCAACCAACGCTATATAGCACTATAACGAGAATGCACCAGCGAATGGCTGGCGTGACTTTGAGATAGCTATCATCGAGCAAAACGCGGAAAACGCGCCCGATGAATACCAAGAGGCTTAAGGGCACAAAGAGAAAAGCGATAGTCGAGAGCGCTGTTGATACACCAAAGGTATAGAGCGGTGCAATTGTCAATAACGCGCCACTGATGACCATGAGTGCTGCAGCGGTATAAAGCGCGGATACCGCCATGTTCTGCAAATCTGCCTCGCGGGCGAGCAGCCAAAAGAGCAAGGTTAAGGCCATCAAGGTATAGCCAATGTTGACTTGCAAGCCGAGCGACAGCGCCCGTAACACGCGGTCTTGCTGGTAATCAACAGCGGGCAAGATGCTGAGCGCTATTCCCACAACCAGACTGACAAGCCCGGTCAACCAGATGAGCTTAAACGCCCCCATTTCGCCTTCGGTGAGCATGGCGATGAAGAATAGTGCCAAAGTGACGATGAGCAACATATCCAGCAGCGGCGGCAGCGATAACAAATAGCGCCCCTCGAAGATGCCCAAAAAGCCCGCCAAAACAGCCAGCATGTTTAAGGCGGTTAACGCGCGATAAGCCCATAGTAGAACGGCTTTTTGTGGCGAAACAAGCGTTAATTGCAACGATGTATTGTAAGTGACGGCGTAAACACCACCCGCCAACAAGCCATTAATCACAGCCAGCTGGAGCAAGGTATCGGAGAAAGCCGCGACGTGTTTATAAGGCACACCGAGCGCTAACGGGTCTACTGGTAAAAATTTGACGGCAGTGAAGAGCACCGCAGCGCCATAAAGCAACAGCAGTAGAAACGCCTGCCCCAGCATGCCGTAAATAGTACGTTCTGTTGCGTTCATTATTCTCCCGCCTCCTCTTCAGTTAAGGTCATTAAAAAGGCTATGAGATTGTTGAGGTCATCGCT
Source organism: Anaerolineae bacterium (assembly GCA_015492875.1). Taxonomy (GTDB): domain Bacteria; phylum Chloroflexota; class Anaerolineae; order Aggregatilineales; family Phototrophicaceae; genus S146-30. The sequence goes on from WGEI01000573.1 coordinate 1,684, forward strand.
ACTGAGCACTTGTGCCAAATTTTGCGCCATGACATTTTCGAAGCCATCCACCACATAAGCGCCGGGGTCAATGATAGATTGGCGGATATATTCCTCAGCGGAGAGGCCTTCGATACGGCGGGCGGCACGGTTGGCAATGCCAGCGAGCGACGGCCCAACAATGACAATATCCGGCTCTAAAGAATGACAGGTTGAGCATACAGCGGGCGCGCTAGAAAAAAGACGGCGACCTTTCGTTATGGGGTCATCATCATCTGCTGCCACGCTGCTATCACCCGCAACGGCCACACTCACAACACTACCAGCAACCTGTATCGGGCGGGGCGGCCATGACTGGGCGGCTGCGGATTGGTCTATGTCGCTGAGAAAGGCGAATAACTGGCTAACTTCGTCACGGGTGAGGAGAAAACGCGGCATCATTCTCTCATCGGGATGAAAAGCGTTGGGATTCACTAAAAATTCACGGATGTAACCCTCGCCGCGCATACTGGCGATATGGGTTAAATCGGGGCCATAGAGGCCACCTTGCCCATAAAGCGTATGGCAAGTTTCACACCCTTGCGCTTGCCATACTATTTGACCAGCAGCAACGTCATCCGGCATAGGGGTGCTGTTGAGCACTGGACTGCTCATCAAGATGAGAATAGCCAGCGCGACAACCAAGCCGATGACAAAAAAGGTTCGTGAGCTGAACATCAAATACTCACCCCCTCACTCAGTACAGACAACACAATGTAAGCGGTGTAAACAAAGGTCAATAGGAGTAGCGCTATACAGAGGATAAATGCACCGCGCCATACTAAGGTGAAAAATAAAGG